>JADFZT010000103.1 GCA_015232395.1 Magnetococcales bacterium
ATCATGCCCGCAAATGGACCGGGGCCAAAAACCACGTCTTCTGCATCATCACCGATACGGAACCAGCCTCCTCCTATAAAGTGGCTCAAAATTGGGAGAAGGTTTCGTGCCAAACACCCCGGATTCCCACATTCGCGGGAATGACAGCAAAAGAGCAGCGGCATGTGTCCAATTCCTGATTGGAACGACGACGACCCTCATTCAAGGCACTCAACCCAGCCCCTGCCAAGAGTCACCACTCTTCTTTAAGTAGCTAATTTTCAAAACAATTACTGCTTCCAAGCCCACCCTCTGCAGATAGATTCCGCCGCCCCTGGGGCCAGAGACCCGTCTCCCGGTGATTTTGGCTGGCCATTGGGGTATAATGGGTGTGGTTTATCAAAAACACCAAGAAGGTAGCGGAACCGTTTTACGTAATTTGAATGGTTTTTCGCATCCTGTTTTCCACAATCATGATGGTAATTAGCAGTAGAGCCCATCCAGGAGTCACGATACGGCGATGAGTAGCGGCCCTACAGGGAAAGCCGGAAATTCAGCCCCCTCTCCTCTTGCCATCTCCGGTTTTGCCTTCCGGCGAGAGGATGAAACGCTCTCCATGGCCAATACCGCCCTGCAGGCCATGCTCGCTGCATGGCCTACGCCGGACCACTGGTGGAGCCTGGTACGCCGCCGCATCACCCTTCCCGCTCCAACCCAGTGCCCGGTCTGCGGCTTGGCTCAGCGCCTGGGAAGCATGGAAACATCCCTCTCTCTGCCCGAAGGGGAACAATTTTTCGACATCACCTTTTCCGGCCACGCCCACGGGCTCACCGGGCCGGAAGCCGGAGACATGCTGCTGATCCGGGATGTCACCCTGGAAAAAAAACGCCTCGCCGACACCTCCCGGGAAATAGACCTCTACCGCTCTCTGTGCGACTCCATCGAGGATGTCTATTATCGACTCAATCCCGGGGGGATCATCCAATTCATCAGCCCCTCCTGCCATAAACTGCTCTATTTTAGAACCAAAGAGCTGATCGGCACCTATCTCCGAGATCTCTGTGTAGATCCAGACTATTGGTCGGAACTACTGGAAATTTTGGAAAATTCCGACAGTGTGGAGGATTTTGATCTGGTCCTGCGCTGCGCCAAGGGCAATCAGGTACCGGTCTCCCTCAACGCCCGTCTGGTGTTCGACGCCAAAGGTCAGCGCATCGCTATTGAAGGCATTCTGCGTAATATTGCCGAGCGGGAACAGCTGGACACCATCCTGGCGGAACGAACCCGACAGCTCCAGGAGGCGATGGTCAAGCTGGAAAATCAAAAATTTGCCCTGGACCAGCACGCCATTGTCAGCATCACCGATGCCAACGGCAAAATCATCTACATCAACGGCAAGATGGTGCAGATCAGCCAATACACCCGGGATGAAATGCTGGGTAAGGAGTTTCGCATTCTGGACTCCGGCCACCACCCCAAATCCTTTTTCAAGGAGATGTGGCGCACCCTGAACAGCGGCAGGGTGTGGCGGGGAGAGATACGCAACCGCAAAAAGGACGGCAGCTTTTTCTGGGTGGATTGCTCCATCATCCCCATCATGACCCCCTCGGGAAAGCCCTATCAGTTCATCTCCATCGGCACCGATATTTCCAGCAGGATCCAAGCGGAAGAGCGCCTGGAGGCCAACCGCTCTTTCCTGCTCAATATTTCCGATGCCATGGGCGAAGGGATCTATGTCCTCGACCTCCAGGGCCGGCTGACCTTCATGAACCGGGAGGCCGAACGGCTCCTCGGTTGGCGGGAAGACGAACTCCTGGGCCGCAACCTCCACGATGCCATCCACTATAAAAAAGTGGACGGCACCCTGGTCGCCCCCGAAGAGTGCCCGGTGCACCGCTCCCTGCTGGGACGCGCCTTCCGGGTGGATGAGGATCATTTTATCCACAAGGATGAAACCCTGGTACCCGTCTCCCATGTCACAGCCCCCCTGCTCGACGGCCGGGACATCATCGGCTCGGTGGCTATCTTCCAGGAGATCACCCAACGGCTTCAGGCAGACAAGGAGCTCAAACAGGAGCGGGATACGGCCCTGGAAGCCTCACGTATGAAGTCGGAATTTTTGGCCAACATGAGCCACGAAATCCGCACGCCGATGAATGCCATCGTTGGCATGAACGACCTCCTGATGGATACCCCTCTCAACGAGGAACAGTACGAATTTGCTGAGATTGTCCGAGACTCTTCCCAATCCCTTCTCTCCCTGATCAACGATATTTTGGACTTTTCCAAAATTGAGGCGGGCAAGGTGGATATCGAGGTGATCGACTTCACCCCGGTAACCGTGGTGGAAGGGGCTGCAGAACTCCTGGCCGCCCAGGCCCAGGAAAAGGGACTCTCCCTGATGACCTTCATCTCCCCCAAGATTCCCAACGTCTTAAGGGGAGATCCGGGGCGGTTGCGGCAGATGCTGTTGAACCTGATCAGCAACGCCATCAAGTTTACCGAAGAGGGTGAAATAGTCGTTCGCGCTCTGATAGAGAATGAAATCGACGGACGCATCAACGTGCTCTTTTCTGTGGCTGATACCGGAATTGGGCTACCCAACAAGGCCCACCAATGGCTCTTCAAACCTTTCAGCCAAGCTGGGGGAGACACCTCCCGGAAGTATGGCGGTACCGGTCTGGGATTGGCCATTTCCAAACGTCTGACCGAACTGATGGGGGGAGAGATCGGTGCGGAAAGTCAGGCCGGTGAAGGCACCACCTTCTGGTTCCGGGTTCCCTTCGATCCCTCCCGACTCCCCTCGGAAATAGACAAACTGGCGGCCAGGACCAAACACCTGAAAAATCGCCGGGTTCTCCTGATCATGGAGCAATCCACCGATAAAGAGATCATCAAGAGCTATCTGGATGGTTGGGGACTCAACTGCACCGGCGCCATAGGCCTGGAGGCCGGCAAGGAAGCCATTGACCAGAGCTTCAAGAAGAACACCCCGTTCGATCTCGTTGTAACCTCCACAGCCCTACCGGAAATCGAATTTTTGGCGCTGCCCAAAGAGATGGAAAAGGCCTATCCCGAAGCCGACCTGCATTGGGCCACTCTCCAGGATATGGACGACCGGGAGTTGCGGGAATCGGTCCTGGAAGCGGGATACCACACCAGTATCGCCAAACCCCTACGCCAATCGGAACTCTCCGCAGCCCTACTGACCACCCTGGATCCCAATTGGTCTGAGCCCCAACAAGATGCGATTCTTCCCGCCCCCCAGAAAGAGCCGTCGGTCAAGGATCCCGATGCCTACGAGGCTCTGGAGTCCGGCAAACTGCTGCTCTTGGCCGAAGACAATCCGGTCAATCAACGGGTCTCTCTCATGCAGCTGAAAAAGCTGGGGTATGCAGTCCATGCCGTCAATAACGGCAAGGAGGCCGTCGAGGCGATTTCCCACCTGCCCTACGCCCTGATCCTGATGGATTGCCAAATGCCGGTCATGGATGGTTTTGAGGCTACCCACGCCATTCGCAAGCAGGACCACACCTCTTCCCGGCATATTCCCATCATCGCCATGACCGCCAACGCCATGAAAGGAGACCGGGAGCGGTGTTTGAAGGCAGGAATGGATGACTATCTATCCAAACCCGTCGCCCCCGACGATCTCAAGAAAAAACTCAACTATTGGATCCCCAAAGGTGCCGCCGAGCCGCCCCCCATCGAACTCCACCAGCTTCGTCAACTTTTTGGTAACGACGATGAGGTCATACGGGAGCTACTGCGCCATTTTCTCCCGGCTGCCCAGGAATTACTCAATAAATTACAAGCTGCCGCCAACGAAAAAAACCAGGGAACGGTCCTGGATCTGATTCAGGAACTCAAGGGAGCCTGTTCCAATATGGGGGCCTCCGCCATGGTACAACTTGCCCGACGTCTGGAGCGGTCCATCAAGGAAGAGAATGGATGGGAAGAAGTGGCCAATGCCCTTCAAGCCCTGGACCGCGCCCATAGACGTGTGGGAACCTTCGTTGAGAACTATTGATGCCCCTCTACCGGCACACCACTGACCTCATCATTCCAGATCCGACAGTTGGGTGTACCCACATGCCGCTGCTTCTTGATCCGTCAAGCAAATCGGGGAAAAGCCTCATGACCAACAAGGTCACCACGATTTTCCCCAATTCACTATACGAACCAATAGGCTGCACCAGCTGCACCAAGTCAGCCCCCATGCAGACCACAAACATGTGGCCATCGGGAGTCGCACCATGACCAGGCCAGATCAAACCGACCTGGAAACAAACGAGGTCGCCTTGAAAGAAATTTTAAAGCTTGCCGAAACCCTTCTTTCCACCTCCTTGACGATGGAGCAGGAAAAAAGCATTGAGCGCATTCGTCAATTGGCTGGGACCATCCTCGACAGATCCCCTATGGAAGGATTTCAAGCCATCCCCTCTCAGGAACAGGAAGAAAATCCTGCAGGTCACCCAAAGGTAGGGGATAATTTGCGGATTTTGGTGGTGGAGGATAACCCCTTCACCCAAAAACTGCTTACCCGATTATTGGAAATGCGGGGCCATGGGGTCACTTTGGCAAGCAACGGCATACAAGCCCAGGAAGCGCTACGCAAAGCTTCCTACGACCTCGCCCTGATGGATCTGCGCATGCCTGAAATGGACGGCTTCCAAGCCACCATGGCTATCCGTCAGAAAGAAGCCGAAAGCCGGAGCAGACACCTGCCCATCATTGCCGTGACAGCACTGCTGGGGGATGAAAACCGACAACGGGCCTTGGAAGCCGGACTGGACGGTTTTCATGGTAAACCCATTCAAGCCGAAGCGCTCTTTGGGGAGATCAACCGGGTTTTGACTCTGAGTCGGCCACCTACTCCAGAAGCCATACCTTCCATTGAAGAGGTCGAAGCAGACATCCAGCGCCTGTTGGAAACAGTGGATGGGGATATCGCCCTGTTTAAGGAGGTTGGGGAACTCTATTTCAACGATGCCCCCCGGCAGATGGCCCTGATCCGCGAAGGTGTTTCCCAACAAAACGCCCTGCAAGTGGGTGAATCAGCCCACAGTCTCAAAGGTGCTTCGGGTGCTTTTGGCATGGAAAGCCAAGTTTACAAAATGGCCCTGGCCATTGAAAAACTGGGCAAATCTGGAGAACTCCAAAAAGCCGAATCACTGTACGACAATCTAGGCAAATCACTGAAAATATTGGAAAGTGTGTTCAACAATGTCATCCACGGGCAAGAAGGATAAACAAATGGACCAGGCACCTTTGATTCAACCCTTTTGCGGCCTGCGCCCCCTTCCCCAGCTGGTGGAAAAAGTGGCCGCCCCCCCTTACGACGTCCTGAACCGGGAAGAGGCCCGGAAGATGGCTGAAGGCAACCCCCACTCCTTTCTCCGGGTTTCCAAAGCCGATATCGAACTCTCCCCCGATATTTCTCCCTATGATCCCCTGGTCTACGAGACCGCCAAGGCCAACCTGGAAAAAATGCGTCAAAACGGCTGGCTTCAAAAAGACGACCAGGCCTGTTTTTATCTCTACCGTTTGCGTCAGGGCCCTCGGGAACAGACCGGTATCGTGGTGGCGGCATCCGTTGACGCGTTGGTCTCAGGCCGCATCAAAAAGCACGAATTTACCCGACCCGACAAAGAAAAAGACCGCACCGACCACGCCGCCACTGTCCAGGCCCATTCGGGGCCGGTTTTCCTGACTTTTCGCCACACCGAGGCGATCCATCAACTCTTCAAAACAGGAACGGCAGGAACACCGGTCTATGATTTTACAGCAAGCGATTCAGTTCATCACACCCTTTGGGTCATCCAGGACAGTACGCTTATTGAAGAGCTGAGTGCAGCCTTCAATACCCTGCCCTGCGTCTATATTGCCGATGGCCACCATCGCTCCGCAGCCTCGGTTCGGGTTCGTGACCGCTACGCTGAAAGCCGGGGCGGATTACAAGCCGATGACCCGGCCAACCGTTTTTTATGTGTCCTTTTTCCAGATGACCAAGTGGATATTCTCGACTACAACCGGGTGGTGCGCGACCTGAATGGACTCTCTGTGGAGGCCTTTCTCAAACGGGTTGGTGATCGATTCACCGTGACCGAAAGCCAGGAGCCGGTACGACCCGGCAAACCCCACGAATTTGGCATGTTTGTGGCTGGTCAGTGGTTTAAGCTGGTTTTGGATGGGGCGTTAATCGATGAAAACGATCCGGTAGCCCGCCTGGATGTGGGGCTTTTAAACGTCCACCTGTTGGATCCGATACTGGGTATCCATGATCCCAGACGGGATTCCCGCATCGATTTTGTTGGGGGAAGTCGGGGCCTGGAAAACCTGATGGAGCGGGTGGGCTCGGGAGAGATGGCAGTGGCTTTTTCGATGTATCCCACCGATCTTCAGGATGTGATGGCCGTGGCCGATGCCAACCAGGTCATGCCCCCCAAGTCCACTTGGTTTGAACCCAAGTTGCGGGATGGAATGGTCATCCAGGAACTGTAAGCAGTTTAACCTAATCTGACACGCTTTAGCGAAAATGTAGGATCTGACAGGATGGGAAATACAGGATCAAACAGGAGGGACTGGGTCAGGCTCCAGATTGGCGGCAGGCTGAATGCCAACTCATTTTACAGCAGTGCGCCGGGTTTCTTGAGGGAGTGGCAGGCAGAATCAAAAACTTGGGGAAATAGCCACTTGGCGCCCGTTTTTTCATGGTTCAAAGCCAAACCAGTATCTATTCCCCAGCTATCTGGCGTCTTGTTTGGCTTTTTTTGCCAACTCTTCCCGCTGCCTGCGCGCCACGTGGGCAAAGAGCAGGTTTTGCTGGTCCAGGGAAATGTGGGTGAGCAGGGAAGCGATTCGAAACGGCTTGTTGCCCCCCATATCCTTGACCACCACCACCTTGGCATAACAGAGTTCTTCCCGAAACACCTTACCATCTTCGCTTAATACCATCCGAAGTTCCAGCAAGTCCTCTTTTTCAAGCCAATCAGCCCGAGTTCGGAAGGCTACACCAGAAGCGCTCAAATTGACGGGATAGACTGCCATTCCCCCTTCATTGCTGCTCTTGGAACGATCCCATTTCGAGACGTCTACAGCTGCGATTCCCTCGTTGAATACTTTATAGACCTTAATCAAATCGATCTCTTTTTCGGCACCAGCCTCCAACCCTTTTTCGATCTGGCGATTGACGTTGCGCAGACTGTCGAGAATTTTTTCCCGCTTATCCAGAGTCGCAGTGAGTGCCAGTTCATCCCTTTCCCGCTGCAGCTCCATCTTTTCTTTCAAGTGGAAAAAGATTTGCAGCAGATTAAAATTGGGCTGCCCACCCCGGTTGCCCAACTCCACGGCAATCTCCAACAACAATCCAGTCAAGCCATGGAAATACTCCTCTTCGTTGGTGATGTGGGAGCGCAAAAACAGTTCATGGAGCCGATCCTTGAACCAAACGACATTGCGTCTGGCCCGAGAGCGCATGCGTTTGAGCTTTTCCACCTGCTCATCGATACGAGCCAGAAGATGCTCCTGTTTGATGATGATTTTCCGGGGGTTGAAGCTTTGATTTTCCTTAAAGCTGGCCACAGCCTGATCAAAAGATTCCCGGGTCAGCACCTTCCAGCCCAAGGGAATCTGATCGTTGACCCGAAAATCCTGCCTGCGAGGACCGGGAGGACGCCGCTCGGGACGGGGCCTGTCAGGCTTCCCAGTCAGGTCTGGCGTGCGGGCTTCGGTCGCGATTTCACGACCTTTATCGACCAGGACATCCCATTTGGTAGCGGGCTCAGCGGGTTGCTCTTCAGGCTCCGGATCAATTTTTTCTACCAGCGGTGGTGGCTTCTCTTCAGAAGGGGATACAAATTTGGGTACCACCGGCTCGGCTGGGACTGGCTCAGGCTTCCAGGGCAGATGATCACTTATTTTTTTCTGGACTGGCTTGGCAGGCTCAGAGGGCGGAGCCGGTTTTTTGGGCTTGACCGGACCCTCACCGAAGATTGTCTCATAACGGCAATCGATCCGTACAAAATCGCTGTTTTGATCTTTGGCCAACCCCACGACCCGACTGTAACAGTGAATCATGACCGGTGATTTGGCGGAGATAAAAAACTGAATTTCCAGCAGATCAGTTCTTTTGACTTCCACCTTCCGATCCAGGAAGGAAAAGCCACTCCCGTCAGGATAGAGACGGACTGGTGTGGGTTTTGGCGGTTTTTTCCCGGCTACGGCCTTGTGCAGTACAGCCCCCAATTTATGATCCAGTTGCTCCAAAGCGGTTTGGCGGCTCTGCTTGGCTGAACCACCTGTTCGTGAGGCAAGGCGGGGGGAAGTTGCTTTCAGGGATGCAGCGATTTCCTGATCCATACCACTGGTGGTGGTGAGGAGTTTATTGGAGCCGCGATATCGACGCCCCACCGTGTGGAAAACCGATGTGGAAACCTTGCGCCACCAAAGGGGAGTGGTCACAAATTTGGGAGCAGGTTCTTTCTTCACGGCAGCGCCATCACAATGAGAGTGGAGGTTGTCGGTCGGAAGCCCCGTTTCAACCGAAATCAGTTAGCGCCAGATGGATCGGAACAAGGGGTATAGAGAGCAGACATTTCCCCAGAACCAAGCCTATCGCTGATTCAAGAGGCACCTATCTCGATGATCGTTCGGCCCATACCAAGCTGGATTCATCATTCTAACAGTAATAGTGGCAGAGGCCTTCCTACCAGCTTCATACAGAGAGACCTCCCACCTGTTTTCACACAGCTTGGAGGCCTTTCCACCAATATCAGCCTGCCATAGGCCGGGGTGTAGGGATATATCAGCGACTCCGCTTTCGGCGGATCATTTCGGTCTGGCGTTGGAAGATATATTGAATGAGCCGCTCCCGGTCGTTATCGAGGATTGGATCATACTTGCAGGCAATACGGTTCATACCATCCCGATCATTTTCAAAAATATTCATCACCCGGGCATAAGCATGAATGACCATCAAAGCATCCCGTGACAGGGAGAGACGAACTTCCAAAATATCGCCGATAGCCAGGGTTGACTCTCTTTCCCAGATGGCGATTCCCCCCCCGCTCAGATTGACCGGCGTTGGTGCCAGGGGTTTTTGTTCTTCATCTGACTGGAAGAGACGAATCAGGATGTTGAGTTTTTGGTCAATTTTGCCCAAAACCTTGGCCAAATTCGGATCACTACGTTCCAATTCTCTGAGTCCACCACTAATTTCCAGTGAGGAGAGAATTTGGTCGACGTTTTCGCTTCGAACAGGAAAAGCATGATTTTTTTCGAAGTGCTCCACCACTTCGTTGAGTTCCGCTTCACTGATACGGCGCCAGGAAAATGGCAACACGTCCTCAATGCGGACAAATTGGCGTTGCTGTTGGGTCGGTGTATTTGACTCAGTGGCCATGCAGGCGTCACCAATATAAAGGATTATCGATTAATTAACCGGCTCCATCGGATCCGGAGAAGCGTTTGCGTCGACATATTGATCTCCCCCGCCATCCGGTTCACCATCTTCCGACATGGCTTGGGTCGCCCGGGTGATCATGATTTCAATCCGCCGGTTATTGGCCTGCCCCTCCTGGGTTTCGTTGGTATCCTTGGGGTGAAACTCAGCCAAGCCCCGCACCTCAAGCCGGGTGGCATCAACGCCCCCTTTTTGGGCCAGAAAGTCCACTACCGCTGCGGCCTGGTAGGCGGTCAGGATCCAGTTGTTGGGAAAGGCGGGTTTTTTATCCTTGGCTGGACGGGCATCGGTATGGCCGGTGATGTGAACCACGTTGGGAATATCGGCCAGAAGTGTAGCCATTTCCTGAAGCGTTGGTTCCATTGCCTTGCTGATCCGAAGGGTTCCACCGGGGCCTTGGGTAAACAGCTTGTCGTTATTGATGCGCACCAGAAACCCTTCATCCACCTCCACCATTTCCACTTCCCCTTCGTCCATGGTGTTCTGGAAGACGATTTCAAGCCTCTCCTTGAGCCGAACCAGGATGATCTCCTGATGAAACTCCACAGAGATCATCCGTTCGCCAGTGGGCATGGGATTGACCTGCTGGATGCGTTGTACACCGAAAGCGTCCTTCATAGAGCCTGCGGCTTGTTCAAATTTGACCCGATCCAACTGTGCGAAGGAAAGCAGCAGGACGAAGAAGGTCAGCAGAAGGGCCATCATATCGCCGAAGGTAACCATCCACCCCGGTGCGCCCTTTTTACATGGAGGACATTTTTTTGCCATGGTTGAGAGCCCCTTAGCTCTATTCGGCCATCTCTCTCAGGCTGGGTGGCAAGGCCGCCTTGAGGGATTCTTGGAGCATGCGGGGATTGACCCCCTTCTGGATGCCGATCATGCCGTCGATAACCACCTGCCGAGTGAGCTGTTCCTCTTTAGAGTAGGACCCCAGCTTGATGGCGATGGGAATGGCGATCAGGTTGGCGACGATGGATCCGTAAAGTGTCGTCAAAAGCGCCACCGCCATGGCGGGTCCGATGGAAGATGGATCTTCCATGGAGGCGAGCATCTGCACGAGCCCCACCAGGGTTCCGATCATGCCGAAAGCGGGGGCTGTTTCACCGATCCCTTCCCAGAGAGCGATCCCTTTATCGTGGCGCTGGGCAAGATATTCCAGATCCTTGTTGAGCACTGCTTCCAAAAAGTCGGGATCCGCACCATCCACGCAGTGGTTGATGGCGTTTTGCAAAAAAGCGTCCTCGGATTTAACCTTTTCGAGAGCGAGAATACCGTCTTTTCGGGCGATATTTGCCATATCAGTCAGCTGACCGATAATCTGTTCGGGCTCTTCGACCTTGACCAGGAAGGCCTTCATCATCACACCAACGGAGCCAAACACCTCACTCATCTTGTGTTTGACGAACATGGCTGCGATGGTGCCTCCAACAACCATGAGAAGGCTGGGAATGTTGATAAACATTCCGATATCGCCGCCTAACATGATCGCCATGATGATCAAGGCGAATCCCAGGACAAGCCCGATAATGGTTGCCAGATCCATGCCTATGATTCCTCTTTAATGCAGTGCAAGCTGTTGCGGGTTAGACGCCAAAAAAATGTCAGACTAGGTCGCTAACCCCGTTCATGCGAAAAACGTGCCTGTTTTGTGTGAAACATTTTTATCTTCACATTAGACCAGACAATCCTCTTCTTCCTCAACCTCAAAAGGGTCGATGTCATTGAGCGATACGTTAGCATCCTCCACCCTCATTTTTTTCAGCCTGTATGGTGACCCACTCCCCCAGGTGGAATATTTCGATATTGACAAAGCCATGGGCCCGATAGGCTTCACACACCTCTGTTGCCTGGGTCTCCAGGATACCGGATAGGATCAGGGAGCCGCCAGGGAGCAGAGAGTGACTGATTTCCCCGGCCTTATCAATCAAGACTGGTGCCAGAATGTTGGCCACTATGGTTTGGAACGGACCAGGAGGAACATCTGATGTGAGGAGAACCTCCATTTTATCGGCCACCTGATTAATACGGCCATTTTTTTGGCTGGTTTCAACGGCTATGGGGTCAAAATCGGTTGCGGTCACCTGATCGGCTCCCAGGAGCACACCGGCGATGGCCAGAATGCCGGAGCCTGTCCCCAGGTCGAGTAACGAAGTGAGCCCCCCTTGATGGGCACATCTTTCCAAGGCTTCCAGGCAGCCCCGTGTGGATTCGTGGCTGCCGGAACCGAAAGCCATTTCGGGATCCATGTGGATAATTAATCGGTCGAGGGTGTCAGCGGGTTGGGATAACCAGGAGGGCAGCACCAGGAGCCGGTTACCGATTATTTGGGGCTTAAAGTGACGTTTCCAGCTCTCCTGCCAATCCTGGTCGGCGAGGCGTTGCCAACTGACACCATCCATCTGAGGCGGATCAAAGGAGGCTAGTAGCAGCTGTAATTTGAGGTCGATTTCGGTTCGTTCTTTGGATGCGTCAAGCCATCCTCGGATCTCAAGGTTGCCACCCGTTTTTTTTTCCATGGAAGAAGCTGTGGAGCCCTGACTGGAGAGCAAGGCCATGACTGCTTCCTGTCGTCCCTCAGGGACGGTAAGACAAACTTCCC
Source organism: Magnetococcales bacterium (assembly GCA_015232395.1). Classification (NCBI taxonomy): domain Bacteria; kingdom Pseudomonadati; phylum Pseudomonadota; class Magnetococcia; order Magnetococcales; species Magnetococcales bacterium. Next base: position 12,042 of record JADFZT010000103.1, read on the forward strand.
ATATCATTTTGATTCCACCATTGACAAAGGTAAAGAGGAGCCAGTATAAACACTGTCGCATCAACTGTCAGCCACGGGTAATCCGACACCCACATAATGAGGTTGATGCAAAGTGCCCAGGTAGCTCAGTCGGTAGAGCAGAGGACTGAAAATCCTCGTGTCGGTGGTTCGATTCCGCCCCTGGGCACCATTTTTTATTAGCTTATTCAACAGCTTCCATTGCTGTTCCGGGAAGCTTCCCTCTCTGCCATTATGGACCCTGTGTAATTCCCGTGTAATCGTGCCAGAAAAAGTTGGATTGGGTTGCCAGCATCAAATGACGTGGCGGAGCCGATTTTCTAGCTTGTCCATGGCTTCCTGGGTGTGCTCCCCGTTCTGGTGGCTGTAGCGTTCGACCATGATCGTTCATCTCGTGAGGCGACCAGGGGCAAGCAGGGTGGTCGGACGTTGGAGATTCAGCGTTTGATTGGAC
>JADFZT010000104.1 GCA_015232395.1 Magnetococcales bacterium
CTCTACGAAGTCAGTAAAACATTTTCAGACCAAAAAGGCTGTCAAGTCTTATTTGCGGCAGGGTGCTGAATAGTTACGATCAAAATCAAAGGATTGAATGCAAAATCAAGATCAAGATCAAGATCAAGATCAAAGGATTGAATGCAAAATCAAGATCAAGATCAAAGGAAAAACCTTGGGGGGAAAGAATTCCCCCCAATCCCCCCCATCTTTTTTTTTAATAGTTTAAAACCAAAAGATCATGCCTCCCCCAACTCCGCCAACAACTCCGCCTGATGATGCGTCACCAAAGCATCCACAATATCCCCCAACTCCCCCTCCAAAATCCGATCCAACTTATGCAAAGTCAAATTAATCCGATGATCCGTCACCCGACCCTGAGGAAAATTATAAGTGCGAATACGCTCAGAACGATCCCCAGAACCTACCTGACCCCGACGCGCCTCAGATCGCTCATCAGCCGCCGCCTGAGCCTCCAAATCCAATAAACGCGCATTCAATACCTTCATCGCCTTGGCCTTGTTCTTATGCTGAGACTTTTCATCCTGACACGTCACCACCAATCCCGTGGGAATGTGCGTCAAACGGACCGCCGAATCCGTCGTGTTGACACTCTGCCCACCCGGACCCGAAGAACGATACACATCCACCCGTAAATCCTTCTCCTCCACCTGAACCTCCACCGCATCCGCCTCCGGCAAAATAGCCACCGTACAAGCAGAGGTGTGAATGCGACCACCAGCCTCAGTGCTGGGAACCCGCTGCACCCGGTGAACACCAGACTCAAACTTAAGCCTCTGATAAGCCCCCTTGCCAGTCACCATGGCAATCAGCTCCTTATACCCCCCCAAATTGGTCGGAGATTCCGAAAGAACCTCCACCTTCAACCGACGCGTCTCCCCATACCGGACATACATGCGAAAAAGATCCGCCGCAAAAAGAGCCGCCTCCTCCCCACCAGTCCCGGCACGAATCTCCAAAATAACGTTGCGACCATCATTGGGATCCTTGGGCAACAACAAAAACTGGAGATTTTGTTGACTCTCCTCCAAACGCTTGCCAAGACTCTCCCGCTCCTCCCGAACCATCTCCCGAATTTCCGGATCACTCTCACCATCCAACAACAACGCAGCCTCCGCCAACTCCTCCTCCAAAGCCTGATGCGCCTCAAACCCCTCCACAACCGGGGTCAACTCCGCATACTCCCGGCTCAAACGGGCCAAACGAGCAGAATCAGCCATGGTTTCAGGCAAACCCAACAACGCAGCCAGTTCCTGATGGCGGGCACACATCGACTTTAATTTTTGGGGCAGTGACATAAGGGCTTTCCCAAAGGGGTTGACCCAAAGCCAAGAGAGTCGGCCATAGGCTTATTCCGGACAGAACAAGAGGCGTTAACCAAATCGATCAGGAGCTTACCACTCCCAATCGAACAGCTCTCCCCTCACTCCAGCTCAAACAGCTTGCGGGTCGCATCCACATATTGATCCCCATCCGGCTCCGCAGCCAAATCCCGCAGACGGCTGGTGGGGGTGTGGAGTATCTTGTTGATCAAAAGCCGGGTGAGACCTTCCAAACGCTTGCGCTCTTCCTCACTCACCCCATTCCCCCCCAACACCTTGGCCAACTCAGCATCCCGAATCCCCTCCAACTTACGCCGCAAAGCAACAATGGTGGGGACAATCTCCAGAGAATCAAGCCAACGCAAAAAGTGGGGAGTCTCCTCTTCGATGATCTCCTGGGCCTCAGCCACCGCCTTGCCCCGATCCTTGCGATTGCTTTCCACAATCTGCTGCAAATCATCGATATCGTACAAAAAGGCGCTGTCCACTTCAGCAATTTTGGGATCCAAATCCCTGGGAACAGCAATGTCGATCAAAAACATCGGCTTTTGCCGACGACGCTTCAGAGCAATCTTCACCTGATCGCGATCCACCAGGTAGGTGGTGGAGCCGGTAGAAGAGATGACGATATCAGCGCGATCCAGGTTTTCCCCCAGACTCTCCAAGGGAAAAGCGTGGCCATCAAACCCCTCAGCCAAAGATTGCGCCCGCTCGAAGGTGCGGTTGGTGACCAAAATCTCCACCCCGTTGGCCTTCATGTGCCGAGCCGCCAGCTCACACATCTCCCCGGCACCAATCATCAGGCAGGTATGGCCCTCCAGATTACCAAAAATTCTTTTCGCCAACCCCACCGCTGCAAAGGCAATGGAAACAGCATTTTCAGCAATGGCCGTTTCAGTGCGTACCCGCTTGGCCACCTGAAACACCCGGTGGAAATATTTGTTGAGAAAAAGCCCGGTGGATTTTTCGACGACCGCGCGCTGAAAGGCCTGCTTGATCTGCCCCAAAATCTGGGCTTCCCCCACCACCATGGAATCAAGGCTGGAAGCCACCCGAAAGCCGTGGCGCACCGCCCCTTCCTCTTGATGGAGATAGAGATGGGGAGTCAACTCCGCCAAGTCCAAACTGCGACAGTCCGCCAACCACGCAGAAACTTCCGCCACCGCCGATTCCAGATCCCGGGAAGCGAAATAAACCTCCACACGGTTACAGGTGGAAAGAATCACCCCTTCAGCAACATCTGAAAGCGCTGTCAGCTGGGCGAGATGATCCCCAAGCGTCTCCAAGGGAAACGCCAACCTCTCCCGAATGGCCACGGGGGCTGTGGTATGATTCAAGCCTATGACGGCGATTTTCATGGATCTGACGTCTGTCCTGGATACCGAAAAAACGTCTATCGGTACCGCTACCCAAAACGCTCAGGCAATAACCTGCCCGCAGCAATCTCTGGAATGAGCCCCCCCACTCCGATATCAACCAAGCAGCCTGACCCGTAAGGTATGCCCTTATCTGGTATCGGCCAATCTGCCATTTTCACAAGCTGGAAATGGTCAACCCCTGAATCCAGCCTCTGATTTCACCCGAAAACCGAAAAAAAATAGGCCGCCAAAAAATGCCCAGCCAACACAGCGACACTATCCCCGACAGAATCCAAAACCAAGCCAGGAAACCACTGCCACCAACCACTATAGCCCCGTATCCCCCATGTCTCCACTGAGGCATATTTTTTCGGGCACAATTTTTAATTGTATCGCTTTAGGGAATTTACAGTACAGGGAAGCGACGCGCTGATTATGGAAAAAGAGCCCTGCTCGCCGCCCAGCCCTTGCCAGATGGGGTTGAAAATGGGGAATACGCACCACGGAAATCCCCTCTTTTTTCGCAAAATGGACAGCCGCCTTGAGCAAGGCCGCCGACATCTCTACCGTGCCCGCCGCTTCTTCAGACCAGATATCCTGGCAGACCAGGTGGCGTTCATCCGGAAAAGCCGGGGGATATTCTTCCATAAAGCGAGCCAAACCAACCACCTCTCCCCCCGGACCCGGCAGACCAAAAAGATGGATTCTCGCCTCAGGCAGAGGCAGAGCCAATCGCCAGCGCAGGACATCAGCCTGACGCACGTTGGTCACATCATAACGATCACGCGTGCGTTGCCACAGCCGATCAAACGCCGGCCCCGGCTCTCCCCACACCCGGGCAGGCCCTGTCGTCAACCCCCCTGGATCGGGTTTGGCCCAAACAAAGAAAAACCACTGGAGCAACCGGGCTAAAATCGCCGGAATGCCTGACAAAAAATGCAATGGCCCCATCCGGGCGGCAAACCGACGGACAAGAGGGGTCAGGTGACAAAAATAGAGCTGCTCATCCAGATGTTCCGTCAGATTATTAAAACGAAAACCGCTGAAGATTTTCGCCACCTTGGGGGTGGGGGTGGTGGTAAACATGGGTAGATCCCGGTTGAGCTTGACCGCCCTGAAAAGCAGCTTCAAACCGTTGCCCCGGTAGGCTTCCAGCACCCGCCAGGTACTGAAATTGCCCACTTGGCGATCCTCCCCGAAAAACCGAACCAGGGTGGGAATCTCCCCCAGCATCCCCACGATGCGGCCTTCATCCATCATCAACCAACCCCGACGCCATTTTTCATCAAACGCGGGGTTTTCCTCCCACCAAAAGCGCAATCGCGCCAACCAGGTTGGCTGATCCCAGACATCCCCGGGAAAATCGGCACAAAACCGGGCCATCTCCGGATAGTCGGTGGCTTCGATGGGCTTGAGTTCAAAAAGTGGCGGGGAACCGGCCATGAAGGATTGAGATGCTCCCTCTAGCTCTGCTTAAAACGATGGTTGATCGCCACCCGGCCAACTTTGATGCCGTGGGGCCGCTTGGCTTCAGGAAGCACCTGTTCCAAATATTTCCGAATTTCCTTACGAGTGGGGGAGGCCTCTGGGCGCGGTTCGCACGTCAGCTCGATATATTGTCCAGTGATGGGATTATCCACCCCCCGCACCTTGGCGCGCATGATATCCGGATGCCCCACGGCGGCATTTTCCACCTCTTCGGGGAGCACCTTGATGCCGCCGACATTGATGATATCGTTAACCCGCCCGGTGATGCGGATAAATTCACCATCCGCCTCCACCAGATCCCCGGTGTCGTACCACCCTTCGGCATCAAAAGGGGAGGGGGCGTTGAGATAGCCCAGCATGCGGTTTTCGGCCTTGATCTTGAGCACCCCATCCTGGATACGGGTTTCAATCCCCTCACCACCGATTTTCATCCACAGGCTCTCCCGGCTTTGGGATTTAACCCGCAGGATGGAAAGCTCCGACATGCCGTAGGTCTGGCGAAACTGCACTTGGGGCAACTGTTCACAGAGACGAACCAGGGTGGCTGGATCCATGCGCTCGGTGCCGTAGGTGACAATACGCAGGGAAGGTAGCGTCTGCCTCTCCAACAGGCCACTCATCAGCAGCATGCGCAGGAAGGTGGGACTGGTGGGGAGCAGCTCCACTTGATGGCGTTCGATATCCGCCGCAATTTTTTCGGGTTCCCGACCAGAAGGGACGATCAGCGTTCCCCGATTGAACAGGGTATGAAACAGGGTGTTGACCCCACCGATATGGTCGAACAGCAAAAAAGAGAGGGTCCGTAAAGTCGGTCGGGGCGTTCGGTAGCGGGCCAGAAAGAGAGAAAAATCGTGTAAAATCGCCTTGGGGCGGCCCGTCGTTCCGGTGGAAAAAAGCACCAGCCCCGGGCGGTTGTCTCGGCGAAGCTGTTCCAGCAGGGGCTCTTCCCGGCGGGGAGCAATGCGTTGCGCCTTCCCCCCCTCAATCACCACCTCCACCCCGGCGGCATCAAAAAAATAGGCGTGATCCTGTCGGGTTTCCGGTGTCAGAGGGACGACGATGGTCCCCCGGTCCACCAGTTCGATGAGCTGCCGGATCGATTCGGCACCAAAATCACCGATAATGGCCACCACATCCCCAGCCAGTACGTCTGCATCATCCAGACCCTGAGCCCGGGTAAGACCGACAAAATCCAGGCTGCCCTCAGGGGTGATCAGAAAGGGGGCTTCATAGCCCGCATAAATACCGGAAAGTTCCTCCAGCAAGCCCATTACACCCCTCCCACATGGAGAATTTCGCCGGTCAGCATCCCCGCCTCCGGGGCCAGCAATAGTTTAACAAAGCCGAAGACATCTTCCGGAGTGGCCTTGCGAGCGATGATCTGTCGAGCCACGATGGCATTGATCGATTCCGGATCCACCTTGGCGATAAGCTGCGTATCCACAGGCCCCGGGGCGATGGCATTGACGGTGACGTTGTGGTCGGCCATCTCCCGGGCAAAGGTGCGGGTAAAATTTTCCACCCCCGCTTTGGAAGCGGCATAGACCGATTCTCCTGCCAACGCCAGGGGGACAGCAATGGTGGAAAAATTGATAATCCGCCCCTCACCCCGACGGGCAAAATAGCGCCCCATAATCCGGCAGGTATGGATGGTGCCCAGCAGATTGACCTCAATGATCCGCCGCATCGTTTCCGGCGGCATCAGCAGGGTAAGGTTCATGGAGGCAATCCCGGCGGCATTGATCAGGCCATAGAGGGAGGCATCTCTTTTGAAGGGCTTTAAAACCCGCTCCACCGCCTCCGGATCGCTGACGTCGGCGACCAGCTGTTCAAAAGCCCCTTCCCCCTCATCCCAGTTTCGAGCCATCCCAATCACCCGATAGCCCTCTTCCATCGCCCGTTTTGCGATGTGGCTACCCAACCCCCGGGAAGCGCCGGTAATGACCAAGGTGGGTTTCATGGGCTGTCCTTTGGTGGAAGAGAGGCAATATATCGGGCGAGGGTGCCGATGGTGCTGTAGATCCCCCAGGTTTCAAAGTCGCTGTGCTTACCGGTCCAATCGAACTCCACCCCCAGTTTTTCATCACAATAATCTTCAACAGCCACCAGCAGCTCCACAATTTGGTGGGATTTAAAGGGGGAGCGTCGCCCCAAAAGCGGCGTATCAATGGAAACCCCGGCGCCATTGCCCATAAACTCCTGGGCAAATGCCTGGATCTGATTTTCACACTGCTGCAAAAGAGGAGAGAACATCGAAGATTCCATATCAATAGCTGTCAGCGCTCTGGATGGATGTTTGGATGTTAATGGATATCTTCCAGCCTGGCAACGACAGCCCGGTAGAGAGCATTTTGCCAGAAGCCGGGGAATTGCGTTATGCTTTGGCCAAAGTTGATCGATACCCTCTCACCATGCCACGAGGAGCCCATGCCCGACCCCGTTCAATCCCATGCCGCACTGCTCTGGATCGACAATCTCGCCTGGCCCATACTGCTGCTAGCCGCAATCTGGATGGCCCTCGCACCATTTAATCCGGAGCCCCATCTGGTGGAAAAGGTCCGGATGCTTTTTCAGGGTACCCTCACCAAACCCCTGGATATCTTTGATCTGTTTCTGCACGCCACCCCTCAGGTGGTGGTGATCACCAAGGCAGTCCGGCAATTTATCATGGGGGTGGGGGGATGAACGTTGCTCTAATCGGAATGCGCGCAGCAGGCAAGTCCAACGTTTCCAGGCGGCTCTCCCGGCTGACCAAATGGCCGGTGCTCTCGACGGATCTCTTGATCTCCTATGACAATGGGGGCCACTCTGTTGCCGAAATCGTCGCCCGGCAACAGGGGGATTGGCACGCCTTCCGGGAGATGGAATATCAGGTAGTGGCCAAAGCAGCCGTGCTCGACGGAATCATCATCGATTGTGGTGGCGGCATGGTGGTGGATCTGGACCCGGCGGGGAATGAAATCCTCAGTGAGCGCAAGATATCGGCTCTGAAGCAAAAAGGGTTGGTGGTGTGGCTCAAGGGAGATATTCCCACTCTTGCTGCCAGGGTGCGGGGGGATGCCGAACGCCCGGCATTGAGCGACCAGCTCTCCGCTGAAGAGGTGATGTATCGGCGTTTGCCCTTTTACGAAAATGCCGCAGACCTGACATTGGAAATCGATAACAAATCCCGCAAGGAAATCACCCAGGAGCTGCTGGAAAGGCTGATCAGGAAGGGATTTCAATTCGAACCCTGACCCTGGAGCGGGGATCATTTTTTGTGTGATGGTGGTCGGCTTGATGGCACGGCTAAAGCGAGATAAGACAGAAGCTTAAGATAAGACAGAAATAAAACAAAAACAGAAGCAAGACAAAAACAAAAGCAAGACCTTGGGGCTGCGCTCCAAACCCGCTGGGGTTGGTAAGGCAAAGTCAAAAGATGAAAATGAAAATCAAGATCAAAATCATCAGTCAAAAGGTTTAAACCGTGGGCTTTGCCCACACCCAGCAGGGAGATAATCCCCCTGCACCCCTAATTGTAAAATCAAAAGAATCTGATTCACTCCATCCCAACGGAGAACCACCCATGAGCCGTTCTGAAACGTTGTTCGAAAAAGCCAAAAAATATATCCCCGGTGGAGTCAACAGCCCGGTTCGAGCCTACAAATCCGTCGGTGGCACCCCCCCCTTCATCAAAAGCGCCAAGGGAGCCATCGTCACCGATGTGGATAAAAAAGACTATATCGATTATGTCGGCTCCTGGGGGCCCATGATCGCAGGACATGCCCACCCCTATGTGGTAGCGGCTATTCAAAAGGTGGCCGAAGGAGGCTCTTCGTTTGGAGCCCCCACCGAAGCGGAAGTAACCCTCGCCACCCGCATCATCGAACTAGTCCCCTCCATCAAAATGGTCCGGCTGGTCAACTCCGGCACCGAAGCCACCATGAGCGCCTTGCGACTCGCCAGAGCAGCCACCGGTCGGGATGCCTTCCTCAAGTTTGACGGCTGCTATCACGGCCATGGGGATAGCTTCCTGGTGGCGGCAGGTTCAGGCGCAGCCACTTTTGGCGTGCCAGACTCTCCCGGAGTGCCCGCTGACACCGCCAAAGATACCCTGACCCTCCCTTATAATGATTTGGAGGCGGTGGAAAAACTCTTCAGTGAGCGGGGCAAAGAGATCGCAGCCATCATCGTAGAGCCGGTGGCGGGGAACATGGGGTGTGTGCTGCCAAAACCAGGCTTTCTCGCGGGGTTGCGCCAGGTATGCGACGATCATGGAGCGCTGTTGATCCTGGATGAGGTGATGACCGGCTTTCGAGTCGCCAAGGGGGGAGCCCAAGAACTCTATGGCATCGAGCCGGATCTGACCACCCTGGGCAAGGTGATTGGTGGGGGCTTGCCAGTGGGGGCCTATGGGGGCAAAAAAGAGATCATGGAGCAGATCGCCCCTGCAGGTCCGGTTTATCAGGCGGGCACCTTATCGGGTAATCCCCTGGCGACGGCGGCGGGGCTGGCGACGTTGGGAATCATCCAACGGCCTGAATTTTATGAAACCCTGGATGCCCGCACCGACCGCTTGACCCAAGGGATTGATCAGGCTTTAAGCGACGCCGGCATTCCCCATGTGGGCTATCGGGTGGGATCGATGTTTGGGCTCTTTTTCACGGAGCTTGAAGAGGTGACCAACTTTGCCCAAGCCGCCCAATCCAACCTGGAGCGGTTTAACCAATGGTTCCACGGCATGCTGGCGGAAGGCATCTATTTGGCCCCCAGCCAATATGAAGCGGGCTTCCTCTCCATGGCCCACGAAGACGCCGAAATCGACCGAACCATCGAAGCCGCCCGCAAGGTCGCCAAAACCCTGTAACCCAAACATAAATCGGCAGGTTTCGGAAAAACCCCCTCTCTCCGAAACCTGCCGCTCCTCCCCACTTCACGAATCCACAAAATTCAAGCATCTCCCAGCTTCTCCAGGATGACAAAGGCGTTTTTGCCAAAATTTTTGACAAAAATCCATTTGTCATGGGAAATTTAGCCCAACAAAGTTGATTGCATTGATTTTTGCACCGCAATCAACCTTGCCCCGTCTTTTATGGAGAGAGAAACAACTAATACAGTTTCATTATGCAAGATTTTGGATGGCGGTGGTGAAAAAACTTGTGCTGAGTAGATGGCGATGGCAAGTTTATGAGCTTTGGAATTTTTGGAAAGAGAATGCGGAGATTGCATGGATACCACCCAAGAGATTTTCCTGTCGGCTGTGGAGGGGTTGAAGATACCGCTGTCTGGCGAACCAAACGATGGTCGTGGTTATGCCAAAGCCCACAATTTTCTCTTTGACACCCGGGCCTGTGGCAAACGTGAGGCTGATTATCATCAATACCTTCAACTGAACGAAGGTTCGGCACAACTTTTGCTAAACAGACATACCGACTACTGTGAAAACCTGCTGCAAACGCTACATATTCCGCCCACTTTTTTACCAGGAAACGAAGCCGCTTTTGTCGGCCCCCTGGATGGAAATCAATATTTGGTCCGTGTGGAGATCGTGAATGGGCTGCTCCATCAAATAGTGACGGATGGGGAAGCGGCAGATTCAGGCCAAGCATTTGATCTGTTCCGGGAGCACCTTCGGGTTTATACTGAAAAATCAGAAAGCCGGATGAGTCGGGATGATGCCGCTGATTTTTTAGAGGATTGGCTGGAAATATGGAATGACGAAATGCGGGATAGCCGTCCCATGTTTGCTGCCTTTGAAGACGATGTAACCGATCTGCTGAAAGGCGCTGACTGGGTAGAAAAGATGCGCACCCAGCTGGGACTCTATCATATCGCCCCCAGACAAGGAGCCGTATACGTAGCCTTGATGAAATATCCGGTCTCGGATGTGCAACAAAGCTTCCAGAGAATGGCTACGGAGGGGAGGGCTTTTGCGGTGCCGACGGTGCTGGATAGCAATATCTGGCCCTATTTTTTTCCTGCTCCGGCTGATCCCAACCGACACCCGAGTGAAAGCTATGGTCGTGCCATGCCTTTGGAAGAGAGTGGCCGGTTGAATGCGGAGCTTCTTCACGTCAAAGTGAACTACAAACCGGAGCATTTGGTCCAAATAGCCAAGGTGGAAACCATGCCACCCAACCATCCCGTGTGGAAGCTGCGCAACTTTCACCTGGATGCCTTACGTCTGGCGTCAGAAGTGTACGATTTCGGGGAAGAGATCCCGGAACCTTAGAAGAACGGATATGACACGACCCATCGACAGCTGGTTGAAGGATTTCCAGGCTGCCCCTGACAAGGTGTGGTCCGATACCCTGTACGGTTGGCGTTCCTTCCCTGGCTATGAGCGGGCCGACATTGCCGATACCCTGGTGATGATTTTTGGTGGTTTGGAGGAGGATGATCCCCTCATCACAACTCTGGATGCCACGCTGACCGCCTGGATTGATCCATATCTGGCCTGGCCTGATGCCCAACGGCGGGAGTTTGGCTTGGCCCGCTATGTCCACTGGTTTTCCCAAACCCTCTCCGCTGGCGCGCAACTTGGGCTGCCTGGTTTACGCCAACACGCCTTCGATTCCCTTCTCCGCTGGCGGGGGATTCTCCACCCTCTCTGTCTGGCCCCCCAACGGGACCCCTTGGCAGCCACCTATCGGATGATTGCCAGCTCTCCCCAGCACGCCCGTCCTTTGGAAAGCTTTTGGCTGGGGCTTTGCCGGCAAGTGGACGATACCCTGCCCGGTCACTATCTCAACATCGGTTTGTTGGGATTACGCCAGTGCCCCCAACCCGAACCGGGGGCGGCCATGCCTTGGATCGGTGGTTTGGCTGCCTGGCTGCCTCATGCCCGCAGCAAGCGTGTTTTTATCCGCAAATTCCGCTCCCTGCGCGCCCTCTATCCTCGCGCTCCGGAAAAATGGCAAACCTGGATCGAGCCGGTATTGGAGAGTTTATCTGGGGGGATGACGCCTCAAGAGCAGGAGCGGCTCGGCTGGTGGAGAAAAGAGCTGGGTTCCCCCGGGAAAAAAGAAACCAAGGGTGGGCAGGCAAGGATCATTGCAAAGCTGAGCGCCCCCACCTTCGATGACCTGCAGCGAATTATGGCGTTTTTCGAAAAACGTGAGTGGGAAGTGACAGCCAGGGCTCTCAAAAATCTATTCCTGAGACATGAACGTTTTGTGGAACAGACCGGAGATAGCTATTTTTTGGTTCGTGCCTCGGCAGAAGCGGCCAAAAAACTGATTCGGCATCAATCAAATCGCTCTGCCAAGCTGGCTCTGCAACTATTACGACGTGCTCTGATTTTGGAGCCTTGGGATAGCATCTGTTGGCAAATTTATGGCCGTTGCCTGGTATTTTTGGGAGAAACCCTGGCAGCGGAATGGGTGTTTTGGGAAGCCTATCGTCGAGATCCCGTTAATCCCGTAGTGCCTACCGAACTGGGCCAGCTCTTGATACGGGAAAACCGCTTGGATGAGGCGGAGAAAGTACTCCAGGGAGTCTTGCGGATTGATCCAGAAAATGTCCATGCCCGCACTGAGTTGGGCCGGTTGTTGATGCTGAAGAAGCGCCATGATGAGGCAGAGGAAGTGCTTCGGGAGGCGATGCGGATTGATCAAGAAGATGTCCATGCCCGCACTGAACTGGGCCAGTTGTTGATACTGCAGAAGCGTCATGATGAGGCGGAGGAAGTGCTTCGGGAGGCGATGCGGATTGATCCGAAAAATGTCCATGCCCGTACCGAACTGGGCCAGTTGTTGATGCAAGCTGATCGGCTGGATGCGGCGGAAAAGGTGATTTTGGAAGGCCTGGAGATTGATTCCACCGATTCCTACTTGCAGAAAAGCCTGGCTCAACTCTCAACTCTTAAGCAGCAGGAAGAAAATGAGGCCGTTCAGACTGGTGGGGATAATGCTGGACCACCACTCCCCGTGATGACAGTGGTGGTGGCTGACGATGTTCAGCCGTGGAATCTCGCAAGGGAACCTGAAAAGCCACAGATAGTTGAGCCTGTAGAGTCTCCCCAGGATGGGCCTGAAAAACCGTCCTCAGAAACCCTTGCTCCAAACCGGGATGAAGAAGCAGAAATGTTGACCGTTGTTCAGGAGGAACCGGATATAATGGGGACGGAGACCAAACCCTCTGATCCTGAACATGAAATGCTGCGCCCCCCAGCCATGGCCAAACGAGCCGATTTTTTCCTCA
>JADFZT010000105.1 GCA_015232395.1 Magnetococcales bacterium
GAGCCGCCTCTTCAGGGGGAGCCGCCTCTTCAGGGGGAGCCGCCTCTTCAGGGGGAGCCGCCTCTTCAGGGGGAGCCTCTACCTTCACTTCATCCGGAGCTGGAGGCCCCTGGAAAAAGACGGTTTTGCAGTTGGAACATTTCAGTTTGCGGCCCTTGGGGCCCAAAACGGCCTCATCCACCTCAAACTGTTTGTCACAATTGGTACACTGAACGATCACGTCCCACCCCGAATCCCAAAAAATCGGCCCATTTGAAATGCCATCCGAAGACCAGCCCTATTTTTCCCCACGGTAGATAAAATAAATCAAAAGTGTCGGTTTGACATCCCCACAAGTAACCTTTCTGAAACGATCATGAAAATCCCCAACGCTTCTTGAGATCCAACCCCCGTAAAGTTACCATGGGTCAGCTGGGGAAAGCCCCCCGTCCAAGAAGGGGATATACCTGAAAAATGATCCGCTTTCACAACGTTCACATGCGATACCCATCGGGCTACGAGGCGCTCAAGGGGGTCTCCTTTTCCCTGCGCCAGGGCTCGTTCCACTTTATCACCGGCCACTCCGGCGCCGGAAAAACCTCCGTGCTCAAGCTGATTTATCGGGCGGAACTCCCCTCTGAAGGCACGGTGGTGGTGGGAGGACGCAACGTCGAACAGCTGGATCGCTCCCAGGTGCCACAGCTCAGACGGGGCATCGGGGTGATTTTTCAGGACTATAAACTCCTCTACGACCGTTCGGTTTTTGAAAATGTCGCCTTGGCCATGGAAGTGGCTGGCCACGAACCGGGCAAAATTCCCGGTCAGGTGTTGCGTACCCTGGAATATGTCGGCCTCAAGGATCGCATCCACCAAAACCCCATCGCCCTCTCAGGGGGAGAGCAACAACGGGTCTCCATCGCCCGGGCCATCGTCAACCGCCCACCGCTGGTGATTGCCGACGAGCCCACCGGCAACCTGGACCGGGAGATGGCCCGCCACATTCTCTCCCTGTTTCAATCCCTGCATCAACAGGGCACCACCATCCTCCTGGTCACCCACGATCTGGATCTGGTGGAGGAGCTGGGCTATCCCAGCCTGGGAATGACCGACGGTATTCTGACCGACCCCGACGGCTTTCCCAGCCAGGGAACAGAGGGTATCAAACCCAAAAGCCGCGTCCCCAACACCACCACAGGGAAGGCACTGCGTTGATCAGAAACACCCCCAAAAGCAATAAGCGCAGTGCCACCCGGGTGAGCCGGAACAAACCCGTGCGCCAACGGGATCGGAGCCATATTCCCCGGGACAACCGCCCCCTCAACCGCCCCCGCCCGGCTGGCAGCTCCAAACCTTCGGAAACCCCGGCGGCGTTTAAACTGCGAGGCCGCGCCCTCAAACGGGCCTGGCGGCAATTTCACGAGGGCTCCCTCTCCCACTGGATCACCACCATGGTGATCGCCCTTTCCCTCACCATCTATGGTGTCTTTGCCCTGATTCTGGCCAATGCCAACACCGCTCTGGAGAGTTGGCAGGGGGAAAACATGGTCACGGTTTTTTTCCAGGAAAATCTACCCTCGGAGGGCATGATTGAAATCCAGGAAGCTCTCTCCCGGGAGCCCATGGTGGAAGGATTGACCCTGGTGCCCCCGGCTGAAGCGCTGGACCGCCTGAAAACCATGCTGGGAACCGAAGCCGGGCTGCTGGAGGATCTTGGGGAAAATCCCCTGCCCCACTCCCTGGAATTTCGCCTGGTGGGGGGCCATCACTCCGCTGCCCAGGCGCTCGCCAACCGTCTGGCTGAATTAAACGGGGTAGAAGCAGTCTCCTATGACCGGCAATGGGCCGACCGTCTCTCCTCCTTGATCCGGGTGTTTCGCTTTACCGGGCTGTGTCTTTCGTTTTTGCTGCTGTCGGCGGTGGCATTGATCATCTCCAACACCATCAAACTCACCATCATCGCCCGACGGGAAGAGGTCGAGGTGATGCGTTTTATGGGGGCTACGGACTCCTTCATCAAGACCCCCTTTATTTATGAAGGGATCATCCAGGGCTTTTTGGGGGGAGCCGGGGCCTTGGGGTTGACCTCCCTGCTCTATATCGGGGCCAAGGGGGCGGCGCTCGATCTGGGCCGCGCTTTTGGCACACAACTACACCTTCACCATCTGCCCATCACTCAATTCGGGATCATCCTGGGCCTCGGCGTACTCCTGGGGCTGACGGGTGCCATGATCTCGGTATCGCGCTTTTTGGAAGTATAGGAGAAAAAACCACCATGTCTGAAAACGAAGCGTTGCCCAGCGAGTTGACCTATACCAAAGAACACGAATGGACCCGGATGAAGGGGGGTGAAGTGGAAGTAGGCATCACCCGCTTTGCCGCTGATCAGCTGGGGGATGTGGTGTTTGTGGAGCTGCCGGAGGTGGGGACGACGGTCACGGCAGACACCCCCTTCGGGGTGGTGGAGTCGGTTAAATCGGTTTCGGATCTCTACGCCCCGGTTTCAGGCAAGGTGACCGCCACCAACGCCGAACTGGGCGACGCCCCGGAGCTGGTCAACGAAAGCCCCTATGGCACCGGCTGGATGCTCCGCATCAAACCCGACGATGCCACCGACCAAGGCAAGCTCCTCTCCGCCGAAGAGTATGACGCCCTCACCAAAGAGGATTGAGATTTCACCATATCCGGGACATCCTTGAGGTTCACCAAACCCAGGATGTCCCAAAATTTCTCATGAGCCTGATAATCCTAACAATAGACCTGGAGTCTGTTTAGTCAGATTTGTGAGCCCATGAATCAGTCATCAGTTTTCTCAGATTGCCGTTTCCAAGGTACAAAGCTGCAACCCAAAAACAGAACGAAAGCGGCAGGGATTGTCAGTATGATTCCCCATGCTGAAAACAAAAACAAAAGACCGGCAAGAATGCTAAAGTCAAGACCAATAAACGGTTCACAATAAACCCCTGTCCCCTCATTGCCTTTACAACCAAACAACTTAGACACACCTGCCAAAATCGGCCATGAAAGAACAGGAGATATCAGTAACAATATCGAAAAAATCCAACACTTTATTTTCGGTGATTTTGGAAACCGCATCACTCACCTGCCCGATACACCCTTTATTTATTTTAGCAACAAATTCTATAACCCGCTGAAATCCGACCAATTGATTCCCAGCTGACGAACAAGTGTGCGCAAGGTCCCAAGCTTTAAATCCTTACCTCCCCAATCCGGGATCGAAGTAATTTTGTCTGTTGCCGGGTTAAACCATTTTCGGTGAGACCCGCCACCCCGACGGGGTAGTTCCCGGCAACCCAGCGCTTTCAATTTCCGGATAACTTCGCGATAAATCACGCCACGGAAACCAACGCATCAAGTTGGAGGGGTTGTTCAACCTTGGTGGGTTGAATGGATGGTGGAAGAGGACGCCCCAAATCCTCGTAAGCCTCAATCACTGCCGCCAAAGCATCCTGGACGTTTTCCATCACTTCCTCGACAGTATCTCCTTCTGTGATCAACTCAGGAAGAAGCGGGCAGGTTACGGTAAATCCACCTTCAGGTTGAGGCTCCAAAACGATGGGAAGTTTGTAGATCATTTTTTACTCGCAATCGTTAGAGACGCACGATTTATGACAAAAATACCACAGCAGAACTCCTGATAACACTCATTTTTTTCTTGAACGCTATCAATTTTTTCATGTTTCCTACCCGGATCCCCACCAGCATCAAATCAACCCCATCAGATAGGCGATTGAAAAGGCCTGGAGCAGTATCACCCCCCCCAGGATGGAATAAATGATCATGTTTCGGTAGCTGGCCTCCTGATCGCTGGCGGCCAAAAGCTCGGAAAAATCGATCATCTCCTGTCTTAAATAGATCGACTCGATGGCGGTTTCCAGGTGGCGGGCGACTTTTTCCAGAAAGATTCGATCTCCCTCTTCGAAGGCAGCGCCCTCTTTTTTGTTGAGCACCAGGATCGCGCCAGCAGCCTGGGTGGCAGAAAAACTTTTGATGGGGACGCAAAGCTCATTGCGGGTGACAAATCCGGTTTTGGCGTCCACCTCCTTATGGATACCGGGTATCTGATCCATATTTTCCAGGAGCAGATATTCACTGCTCTCGATCACCTGGCCGACGATGGACTGTTTTTTGTTGACCTCTATATCCCCGGCATTCAATCCCGTACCGCTCTGCAACCAGACCGTATCATCCACGCTGTCGTTGATAAAAATCGAACAGCGCTCCACATTCAAAGCCTTGGGCACCATCTCCACGAACAGGTCCAGCAGCTCCTTGTTGCCCCGGGTGGACCAGGAGCGGCTCAAAATACGCTGCCTGAGTTTAAATTGATCCAGACGCTGATCAAACTCACCAGACTCTTTGGATTGGCCCTTCTTCTCCCCACCACAGCTATGGACAAAACGCCGGGGGGGACCATCGGAATCTTCCCGAACATGCACATTCATGCCGCTCTGATGGAAAAAAAGTGCCAGAGACTGAAAAAACTCCAGCTCCTCCTGGACCTTGGTCAGGGTGAGATGTTTATCCACATGGTGGCTCCCCTCCTGGCTGCGGTTGCGGCGACGCTCAAAGGTGACTTTGGCTGGGGGCAGCAAAAATTCAAAGACAAACTTATCCCGAAAATTGGTCGCCAGGGGAGAAGTGCCGGCTGGTGGCAGGGGAATGCGGAAAAAATCGATCTCCAGATAGGTGGATTCGTCCAGGGAGTCGGTATCGTAGACCGGCACAGCTTGGTCGTAGCCCAGAAAAGGCAAACCGAAATGGAGCTCCCGGGGGCGCATGTTCAGCGCCTGGGATTTCCACCATTCCGGGGAAGAGATATCCAGATAGCCCTCTTCAGGCCACCCCTTGACGCTCCGGATGATGGTGCTCTTGCCCGATCCCGGGGGGCCGGTCAGAATCAGCTTGCGCTTATCCATCTCCTTGGGAAAAAGCACCCCTTCAATCTCCTGGGTCTCACTGATCACGTGGGTTTCAAACCTGTCCATAGACTCTCTCCAGTTGGCTGTCACTGAGAGGATCATACACCATAAATGGTGCGGTTTCCGCCCTGACTGATGGCATGGAATGGAACAATTTGATGACAATCACCCTCTGGCCACACCCTCCCCACTTCCCCCAGCTCCATCCCGCCACTTTGAGCCCCCCTCCAGGCACCCGTCACCCGGCCTGGAAACAGAGGGGCCAGGGTTGCAGGCTTGGCGCAGATATGTTTTCTTGATGGGTTAAGAAGATGCAGGAGTGGATGGTTGGGACGGGGCTGAAAAAACGCTATGTCAGACTTTAAAAGAGGGAGATAATCGGTGAAGGCGATCATACTTGCGGCAGGTGTCGGCTCCAGGCTCAGACCCATTACCAGTGACAAACCCAAATGTCTGGTCAAAGTGGCGGGTCGGCCCATTCTCGACTATCAGATCGAGGCCTATCGCTCCGCTGGCATCACCGACATCATTATCATCGTCGGATATGAGGCCGAAAAGATCCGCCAGTACTGCAAACACATCAAAGATCTGCGCATCACCATCATCGAAAACAGCGTCTTCAGCTCCACCAACAACATGTATTCCCTTTATCTGGCCCGCACGGCCCTCAAAGGAGAAGGCTTTTTGCTCTCCAACGCCGATGTGGCGTTTGGCCCTGAAATCATGGCGCGCCTCATCGCAGGCCCTCCCAGCGCCATCGCCAGCCAACGGGACCACTATTCCGAAGAGTCCATGAAAATCACCGTGGACTCCGAAAACCAGATCACCGGAATCAGCAAAACCATCGATCCCCAGATGGCTTACGGGGTTTCCATCGACATCTACAAGTTTTCCCAAGAAGCCGCCGCCACCATGCTCGACCATGTGGTCAAAACCATCGAGGTGCGCAAAAATCTCAATGATTGGACCGAAGTGGCCATCCACAACATGCTCCAATCCGGACAGATGGTGATGGAGCCGGTGGATATCGGCAACCACCCCTGGTACGAAATTGACAATCATGAAGACCTGACAACGGCAGAAAAAATCTTTTCCGGCTATGTCAGTGGCCGGGAAAAACTGGTCTTTTTCGATCTGGACGGCACCATCTATCTGGGCAAGGATCTCATAACCGGTGCCCGGGAGATGCTCCAGCGACTGGAAGAAAAAGGGGTCAAATATTATTTCCTCACCAACAACTCTTCCAAATCCAAAAAGGATTATGCCAAGCGTCTCGACAATCTGGGCATTGGCGTTGAGGAGGAGCGGATTATTCTTTCCACCGACGGCTGCCTCGATTTTTTGGTCAAAAGCCAGGTCAAAGAGATCTTCATGGTGGGCACCCGCTCCATGGCAGAGATGTTCGAAGCCGCTGGCATCAACACCCGCTCTGAAAAACCGGAATATGTGGTGATCGGCTTTGATACTGAACTGACGTATGAAAAAGCCCGGCTCGCCACCCTCCACGCCAGCAAGGGGGTGGATCTCATCGCCACCCACTGTGATCTGGTCTGCCCCACCCCGGAAGGGATCATCCCGGATGCGGGAGCCATACTGAAATTTATCGAAACCGCCGCCGGGGTGAAGGCCACCCGTATTTTCGGCAAGCCCAACGTCGAAATGATCGCCCATATCTTGGAGCGGGAGGGGGTCTCCCTGGATGAGGCGGTGATTGTGGGCGACCGAATTTATACCGACATGGAGATGGCCAGGCGTGTAGGATGTAAGGGCATCATGGTGTTGAGCGGCGATACGGGGCTGGAAGCGTTGCAGGTGTGTGCTTCCTGCCCGGACCTGGTAGTCAAAAGCGTCGCAGAATTATTCCACTGATTTTATAGAAACTCAGGAGGATGGCATGGAGACGAATCCGGATAACCTTGGAGACCGAATTCGGGTCCTCGTGACGCCAACCCGGAGGCTTATAGGCTGGTTTTTGGCCTTGCTCCTCTTGCTACCCCCCTCCCTGGCCGCAGCCGACACCCTCAAAATCAGCGGTACCGGCTCAGCGATTCCCGCCATGGAGCAGATTGTCGCCGCCTTCCGGCAGGCCCATTCGGATCAACCGGTGCGCATTCTGACCCCCCCCATGGGCAGCAGCGGCTCCATCCGGGCGCTGCTGGGTGAGGCCCTCGATTTGGCCCTCTCTGCCCGCTCCTTGAAGGAAAATGAGCGCCAGGCAGGCCTCATCAGCACCCCCTATGCCCGCACCCCCTTTGTGGTGGCCGTCCATGAGAGCCTCCCCGTCTCCCATCTTTCCCTGGGAGAGTTAACGGATATCTATGCCGGAAAAACCCTCACCTGGCCCGATGGCAAACGGTTGCGCCTGGTGATGCGGCCTTCCAATGATTCCGACATTACGGTACTCAAATCCATCTCCCCAGAGATGAAAAAAGCCGTGGAAACAGCTCTCGCCAAGCCGGGGAAAGGGGTAGCCATCAATGATTTCGACAGCGTCGAGATGATCGAAAAGGTCCCCGGTGCCGTGGGCACAGCCACCCTGACCCTGATTGTCGCGCATAATCTCCCTTTGAAAGCCCTCGGCATCCATCACGCTTTTCCGACCATCAAAGCCCTCACAGCGGGAAACTATCCCTATTTCAAGACCTTTAACCTGGTCACCCGCTCCGATCCCTCTCCCGGGGTCAAACGTTTCCAGGAATTTTTACGTTCTCCACCAGCCCGGGAAATTCTGATTAAGGCGGGTAACCAGGCTCTTTTGCCCTAGGTCCGGGAGGGGGGCATGGAGATCAGATCCGTCATCAAGTGGTCCGCACTGCTCGGTGCGGGAATGATCTTTTTATTGTTGCCTACCGCTTATTTTTACTCTTCCTACCACCATCTTCAGGGCAAACTCGACGGAGAGGTTCATGCCCATGTCACGACCCTCAATGCGTTTATCGCCAGCCACCCGGAGACGTGGGAGTTTGAAGAGTTTCATCTGGTGGCGATCCTGGAGGCGTATCATCGACCCGGACGTCGTGTGGAAATCCACGACAATCAAAGCAGGCTGGTGGCCAGCCATTCCGATGACATTTCCCAACCCACTCTCTCCAAGCGGGCCGATCTCACCGACTATGGCCTACCGGTAGGTCAGGTCGTCATCACCGCTTCCTTAAGCGCACTCCTGCTTCACACCAGCTGGGTGGTGTTGGGATGCCTGGCGCTGGCGCTATTGATTTTTTATCCCCTGCACGTGCTGCCATTGCGAGCCTTGGATGGTGCTCTCAACTCCCTGCGTCAGGAAAAAGAGCGGGCTCAGGTGACCCTCCACTCCATTGGCGATGCTGTGATCACCACGGATAAAAACAGCCTCATCGAAAACCTCAATCCCATCGCCTCTGAACTCACCGGCTGGAATCAGTCGGATGCGATCGGCAAACCGGTGATGGAGGTGTTCAACATCATTCGGGAGGATGACCGACTGCCGGTGGAAAACCCGGTCAAAACCTGTCTGGACAAAGAGTCGATCATTGGCTTGGCCAGCAACACCCTGTTGATCAATCGCTCTGGGGTGGAAACGCCCATTGATGATTCCGTAGCCCCTATCCGCACCTCTGACGGGGCATTCATCGGTGCCATTTTGGTTTTTCGGGATGTTTCCGAGCGTCGCCAGGCCGAGAGCGCTCTCCATCAGGCTCGGGAGGAGGCCATCGCTGCCAACGAAGCCAAAAGCGTTTTTCTCGCCACCATGAGCCATGAAATCCGCACCCCTTTGAATGCCATCATCGGCATGGGGGATCTTCTTGGAGAAGGCACCCTTCACCCGGAGCAGGCCCACTATGTCACCATCATCAACCGCTCGGGTCGGGCGCTGCTTTCGTTGATCAATGATATTCTCGATCTTTCCAAAATCGAAGCCGGGCAGCTGGAGCTATATGTTTCGGCGTTCAATCTCAGGGAAATGATCGAAAACACCCTCTCCATTCTGGAGGGACGGGCTAAGGAAAAAGGTCTTCTTCTCACCCAGCGTATTTCCCATGAGGTTCCCAGAAGCGTGGTGGGGGATCAGCAGCGATTGCGGCAAGTTTTGATCAATCTCTTGGGCAACGCCATCAAGTTTACCGGCCAGGGGGTGGTGAAACTCCTGGTAGAGCGGGAAAACAGCCAGGGTGGAGATATTCTTTTTTCGGTGATGGATACCGGACCCGGCATTCCCGAAGAGCGCCTGGATTCGATCTTCGAGCCTTTCACCCAGGTGGATGCCTCGGTGACCCGGCGCTTTGGCGGCACCGGCCTGGGGCTTGCCATCTCCCAACAGTTGGTGAGCAAGATGGGGGGGCGAATCTGGGTGGAGAGCGAGGTTGGCAAGGGGAGTGTTTTCCGTTTTTCAGTGGATCTACCCTGGTCGGAAAAACAGCAAGAGCCGGACAAACAGTCGGAGCGCCGCGCCCAGATACGATCCGGTGAAGAGTCCCTCGACAGCCAGGAGCCCAAGTCGATCCTTCTGGTGGACGATGCTGAAGACAATCTTTTTTTGATTCAGGCCTATCTGAAAAAAACCGGTCATCACCTACAGATGGCGGAAAATGGCCTGGAAGCCCTGGAAAAATTTAAAGCGGCCAAGCCCCCTTTCGATCTGGTTTTGATGGATATCCAGATGCCGGTGATGGATGGCTATGAGTCCACCCTCAAGATGCGCGCCTGGGAGGCGGAATCAGGTATGCAGCCCACCCCCATCATCGCCTTGAGTGCCCATGCCATGAAGGAGGTCACTGATCGGGTCAAGGTGGCTGGCTGTGATATCCACTTGGTGAAGCCCATTCAGAAAAAACGGCTTTTGGGGGTGATCGACCATTTTACCAAGTAATTCCTATAGCAATTCGAATCAAGAATTGGACATATGCCGTCACACTTTTGCTGTCATTCCCGCGAAGGCGGGAACCCAGAGTGTCTGGCACGAACCTTTCCAAATCTTGCTTCACTTTCAGCAAAACACCGGCCTTTCTTGAAGATTTGGTTTTTCCTTGAGGGCAATCATCAGCTCCCTGGATCCCCGCCTTCGCGGGGATGACGAGTCTGGGAAGGGTGTCCAATTTTGAGATAGAACTGCTATACTCCTCTGGCAACTCCTCCTGTCTGAAAAGCCAAGTCAACACCTTGGGGCTTTGCCCCAAACCCCACCAGGGGAATGATTCCCCTGGACCCGCATACCAAAAAACACCCTTTAATTTCAAAAACGTATGGCGATTGTTTGACAGGCCTGTGCGGATCTCCTTATCCTATCCCCCAGGTTAGGTTAATGGATCGTCTTTCAGGTAAGGAATAGGGCCACCATGTCAGATCACCCCTCCCACCCCCAAATCGTCAAACGCCTCAAACGCGCTTCCGGTCACTTGAATCGGGTCATCCAGATGATCGAATCGGGGGAGCCCTGCGCCGATGTCTCCCAGCAATTCCACGCCGTGGTCAACGCCCTCACCAACGCCAAGCGGAGCTTTGTCCAGGACCACATCGAAAACTGCATCCAGGAAGGATTGCAACAGGAGGGGGCCGAAGTGCAAAAGCTGCTGGAAGAGTTGAAGGATATCTCCAAATATCTGTAACAGACTGAATAAAATCACTTTTCCTCTCTGAGATGGCCAATTCAGGCGGGCAGAAGCGAAAGAAAACCAGCGGAGTCACGTCATATGGAATCCTTTTCCGAATTAATCCAGCAGGGAGCCGGGCAGGCTTGGTGGTTTTTGCCCACGGCAGTGGTGCTGGGGGCGCTCCACGGTCTGGAGCCGGGGCACTCCAAAACCATGATGGCCGCCTTCATCATCGCCGTGCGCGGCACCGTCTCCCAGGCCATATTGCTGGGCCTGTCCGCCGCTTTTTCCCATGTGGTCATCGTCTGGGTGCTGGCCATCGCAGCACTCACCCTGGGGGATGAATATATCGCCGAAACCTCCGAGCCCTACCTTTTTTTTGCTTCAGGAGTGATCATTGTGCTCATGGCATTATGGATGGGATGGCGCACCCTGGTGGATTTGAAAGCGGCCCGGGAGAGCACCAACCACCGCCATCACGCTGATGGGAATGATCATTGCAAGACACCCCACACCCCTCACCACGACCACGGTGAGGGCTACGGAAAAGAAAAAAAGGGCCACAGCCACGGACACCTCAAGGCCTCCGACTTTGCAACCGAAGAGGAGTACCAGGATGCCCACGAAAGAGCCCACACCCGGGAAATCCAGGAACGCTTTACCAACCGCCGGGTCACTACCGGTCAGATCGTGCTCTTTGGCCTGACCGGTGGATTGCTCCCCTGTACGGCATCGGTAACGGTGCTTTTGGTCTGTCTGCAGCTGGATGAAATCGTGCTGGGAATCGCCATGGTCGCCGCCTTCAGCCTGGGGTTGGCCATCGCCATGGTGGGGGTGGGCGTTGCTGCGGCCTGGGGATCGGGGCAAGCCACCGCCCGGTTTAAAAATTTCGACCAGATCGCCCGCAAGCTCCCCCTGCTCTCCAGCGTCGTCATCGCTATTGTCGGCGTCATCATGAGCATCAGTGGCTGGATGCATCTGCCGTAAGCAAAATACGTTTCCGATTGACTTTGCATGCGAATGAGAATTATTATCAGTCAGTAAATCCTGACCCGTCTGTCAACTTCATCTGGTGAGAATCGCCAATGGATGCCCGTCTCGACTATTTCAAACCAACCGTAGAGAACACCCCTGAGCAAATGCCAGTGGTGGCCCCTACCCCCATATCACCCATTCCAGCTCCGGCCCTCGCCAGAAAAAAAGCACCTCCCGCCCGCAAGCCAGCCGTCAAACGGCGCGTGGGTAAAGAGGTGGTCAAATCAGGCATGGCAGCCTCCCTGGCCGTGACCATGCTCACCGGCATGAAAATCATGCGCCCCATGAGCCTCCACCCGGTGGCAAGCTGGATCTTCGTGGGATTGACCGTGGCACACACCCTGCTCTACGAAATCCCCAACAAACGCGCCAATAAACGCTAAAACCCATGCCCCGTTGATTGACCAGGGGCCTGTTTTAAAAAAAAACGCCGAAAAAACGCCGAAAAAACGCCGAAAAAATGTAGGATGTGGTGAGCAACGCGAACCGCATCAATCAAAACAGATGCGCTATCTAATCTGAAAAAATGTAGGATGTGGTGAGCAACGCGAACCGCATCAATCAAAGCGAATACGCTATCTTAATCTGGAACAGACGTAAGAAGAAAAAAAGAAATAAGAAGAAGAAAAGTCAAAACCGTGGGGGCTCGCCCCCACACCCCCGGGGGGTTGTAAATCAAAAGATTAAAAGATTAAAAGATTAAAAGATTAAAAGATTAAAAGATTAAATTCAAAATCAAAATCAAAAGACAGACCTTGGGGGGAAAGAATTCCCCCCAAATCCCCCCATCTTTTTTTTTAATAGTATAAAGTC
>JADFZT010000106.1 GCA_015232395.1 Magnetococcales bacterium
TAACTGATAAGAAATCTATTGCAAGACAATTGATGACTATATTCTGCTTCTGAACCCATTAGATTTATCTGGGCCATTACAGGCTCCCTTTCCACATCCCAGTCAGCGGATAAGCATATTGAAAATAGCTGATAAACAGGCTGCCAGGATCAGGAAACGCCGGACGGGGAGCCTTTCAGGGGGGGAGAAATATGGTTACATTATCTTCGAGTGGAACCACTGAATGACAGGAGGTGACGAGATGGCCCAAGAAAAAAATGGTTTCTGCTGGGAGTGTGGTGAAGCTTTGGGGTCGGGGGATTTTGGGCGGGGGGATGATTGCCCGAAATGTGGTAAGGAAACCCGGGTTTGCCGCAACTGCCGGTTTTACGACCAAACCGCCTATAACGAATGCCACGAACCCCAGGCAGAGCGGGTGGTGGAAAAAGAGCGGGCCAACTTTTGCGACTATTTTGAGCCTGACCCCGGCAAAAAAGCCCAACAGAAGCAAAAAGCCGACCCCATGCAGGCGGCCAACGCCCTCTTCAAGAGCTGAAAATCAAAGGCCCTCTCCGAGAGCGGGTCGACCGCCTGGGTAGGTATAGAGTGGCCAGATGGATCGAAGGTGGCTGGATTTCCCGAGCAGCGATCAACCCGCTGGATTCATTTCACCGAAAGCCTGGTCAAATCAATCGGCAAGCCAACCCAAAATCCAGGCTCGGCTCAGTGAAAGAGCCCTTTTAATTGGACCATCTCCTCATCCGGCAGATGAATCACCGGGATACCGCGTTCACCGGTTAAAAGAGCCTCCACTTCATCCCGCCGGGTTCGGATCATGCCCATCTCATCGGCAAATCCCTGCAAACCTTTTTCACCCAGTTTTACAGCACACCCCAAATCGACCTCAGCCATTTGATCCCGGCCCAACTTCACAAAGCAGAGACCCCGGGCCAGATAAGCGGGACCATGGTCGGGTTTCAAAACCAACGCCTTGGTAAAATCCCGAACCGCTTCCTCAAAACAGCCCATCAACCGAAACACACACCCCCGCTCAAAATAGCTCAGAGCTTGGGTATCATCCATGGCAATGGCTGCAGTCAAATCAGAAATGGCGGCAGGATATTCCATCAGCATGATTCGGACCGCTCCCCGGGCTTGATAGGCATCGTGAAGATGGGGATCCTTTCGGAGAACTTCGGAAAAGGCAACCACACCTTCCTGAAAGTGGCCCGCCAACATTTGCCGTTGTCCCTCGACGAAAAGAGCCTCAGTGTTCATAGGTGTTCTCCTTGACTATGTTCCGTTTTGAATCTCTATCAGATATCCCCCCTTGAGCTATCCCCAAAGAGAGGTCATGAATGATTATCATTTACACTCAACCTTTCAGACCCGTATTTCCCCCTTCCAGTTCCAAAATGCCCGAACAGGAACCCTTTGCCTGAATCAAAAGGCATCCGAATAGCCTCATAGAAAGCCTCTTTCCTTGACACTCAATCGGAACCAATCTGATAAACTCATACCCATTGATATTCAATCCTGCACAATCAGGAGGAAACGGTGCCAGTCCAGGAGATCATTCATCCCAAGGGTGGCGTGCCCATCAAGATTTTTACGCGGCAAGTCGAAGAGCACGCCCGGGAGCAGCTGGAAAATGTCGCTCGCCTGCCATTCGTTTTCAGCCATATTGCCGCCATGCCCGATGTCCATTCCGGAATGGGAGCCACCATCGGCTCGGTGATTCCCACCAAGGGTGCGGTGATACCGGCGGCTGTGGGAGTGGATATCGGCTGTGGGGTGATGGCGCGACCGTTGGATATTCCCCGGGAGGCGTTGGGGTCGGATATCTCCGGCTTGCGGGAAGAGATTGAAGCCACCATCCCCCATGGCCGCACCCACAACGGCGGGCCAGAGGATTCCGGGGCCTGGAAAAAAGTACCGGCAGAAATCGAAAAATATTGGCGCAACAATAGCCTGGAACGGTCTATTCCCATGGTGCTGAAACGCCATCCTCGTCTCATCAACAAGCGGGTCAACTCCCTACGCCATCTGGGCACCCTGGGAAGCGGTAACCACTTTATCGAAATCTGCCTAGATGAAAATGAACAGGTCTGGGTGATGCTTCACTCGGGTTCCCGAGGGGTGGGTAATCGCATCGGGACCTATTTTATCGATATCGCCAAAAAGGAGATGAAGCGCGACAAGGTTCACCTGCCAGACCCCAATCTGGCCTTCTTCAAGGAGGGGAGCGTTCTATTTGCGGATTACCTGAAGGGTGTACAGTGGGCGCAAAATTTTGCCCGAGCCAACCGACGTTTTATGATGGATGCGACCCTTCGCACCATCCAGAAGGTGTTGGGTCGCAAAGTTCGCCCCTTAAACAAAGGCATCGATTGCCACCACAACTATCTGGAGCTGGAAAACCATTTTAAATCAGAGCTATGGATCACCCGCAAAGGGGCCATCCGGGCGGGGAAGGGGGAGATGGGCATTATTCCGGGTTCCATGGGAACACGCTCCTATATCGTCGAAGGGAAGGGGAGTCGGGAGTCATTTTGCTCCAGCGCCCACGGAGCTGGTCGCATCATGAGCCGACGGGAGGCCAAGCGGCGTTTCAGCGTAGCGGATCTGGAAGCCCAAACCCAAGGGATCGACTGCCGCAAGGATGGCGGGGTGCTGGATGAAATTCCCGGGGCCTATAAAGATATCGATGAGGTAATGGCCAATCAGAGCGATCTGGTAGAGGTGGTGCACACCCTCAAACAGATGATGTGCATCAAGGGATAAACCGGATTCGGCATTGGATAAACATCAAAAAATGGTCGGCTCAAACGGAGGAGAGAATGAGCAAATCAGCAAAGGTGAAGAGGCTTGGCAGATTTCCTCCACTGCCCAAGGAGGTGCTGGCGGATGTGGCCAGATGCCGAGCCATTCTGTCTGGTTTTTTGGCGGAGGAGAATTCTGTTGACTCAGGCGTAGATAACCAAGAGGCCATAGAGCAAAAGAGTTCCCCCCAAAAAGCCCGTTCCCCAGTAAATAAACGAGACAGGATCCTCCCGCAAAAAAGAAGCTGGATCTTGCCAGAATGAGGGTTGACTGGGGGTGCGGCAAGCGCCTCGACCGCAAATCAATTGGGAGAGGGTCTTGTTGGCCAAGGCGTTGATGGCGGCCAGATAAAAAAGCACCCCATTGGGGTCAAGTTGATACAACACCACCGTTCCCACAACGGCTATCAAGAAGGGCATCTGACGCATCAGTGAATTTCTTTCTGGATTTGACCGGGTTAACTTACGATAATTATAAAATTCCGCCCTGGGTGGTCAACGGCTCCCTCCCAGATGATTCAGTCACTTGGGCGAATCCACCGGGATTTTTCATCAGCCACCATTCTAAGCCATCAAACGACACACGCCATGGGCAAATTTCCAGATAATCGGGATCCAGGAGAAGAACTCTCTCCAGAGGTCAAAGCCTTCCAGCAAGCCTCTTCCCTCACCGATAGCACCCGCAACGCCTATTGGGGGGATATCCGCCGCTTTCTCGACTGGGGTGGGACCATTCCAGCCACTTCCCGCATGGTAGCCGCCTATCTGGCAGCCCACGGGGAAAGTCACAAATCCGCAACCCTCATCCGCTGGAAAGTCTCCATCGGCAAAGCTCACGCCGCCCAGGATTTGCCGGATCCCACCAAGACCCAGATGGTGCGGATCATGATGAAGGGGCTTTTAAAAAAACACGATGCCCCCCAGCGGCAGGTACGCCCCCTTTTAAAAAAACAGCTGCTGAAGGTGGTGGGAACCATGGGAGAGCGACTGAAAGATCGCCGGGATCAGGCCATGCTCCTGCTCTCCTTCGCCGGTGCCTTGCGCCGCTCCGAGGTGGTTGCCCTGGCGTTTGAAACTGTCGAAAGAGTAGAGGCGGGGGTGGTGCTTCACCTGGCTGGCAACATGCGTATCGCCATTCCCAAGGCCCGGGGCAAGGTGTGCCCGGTAGAGAGCCTTGAGCGGTGGCTGGCAGAGTCCGGAATCACAACCGGACCTCTCTTTCAGGGGATCAGTCGTCACAGCCGATTGACCGGCAAACCCCTCACCACCCACGGGGTCGCTCTGATCGTCAAACAACGGGTCCAGGCGGTTGGGCTCGACCCGGCACTCTACAGCAGCCACAGCCTGCGATCCGGGCTTGGGATAAGTGCTGCGGCTGAGGGCATCACCCCTGAAAAGATAAGCGCCCAGATCGACCGCAAGGGCCGCGCTGCCGCTCTTTTGACAGCAGATCTTGAAGAACTCTTCCAAAATAACGCCGCCTCCATTCTCTAAATTCCCGCCGAGTTTTACCGATCCTGTTCAGCCCTTCCCTCTGACTGAAAAGCTCTTCATTGGCCTGACATCACCTCGCTGCTACCAGCCATCATCAACCATCCATTCTCTTTCAGAAGACCGCCACCAAGCCTCTTGCTTATCCTGTATGCCCCCTATAACACATCCATCCATCAGCAGATAGAAAAAAACGCATTGTTTTTTACTTATATAACATTTACAGAAACTTGCACACATCTTTAGCTTTCGTTATTTATAATTAACAATATCTAGAAAGAACCCCTCCAGTGCGCTTATAGAAATTTATGGAAGGTTAGAAATCGATCCAAAAAATCGGCCCAATCAATGGCATTTCCAGCATGGCTGCCAGAATGAGCACGACACCAAAATCCAAAATGGACATGACGCAACAATCAGCTAGGGGGGGCCATCTGGCTGAGGCATATCCTGAAAGAGAGGAACCTCACCCCATTGATCTCAGCCAGCCAAGCAGATATGCCCAGCTGCCGATACCGTTGGAATCAATGCAATGCCAGGGCCAAAACAGGAATGGCTGGAAGGATAGATGGGAAGCCGGAAAGCGTTTTGAATGCCGGATGATCCAGGCTTTGGAAGCACAGCTGATATGGCAGGATTCGCTGCCATCTGGGGGCGAAGAGGAAAAACGGGATAATGGAAAATGGAGAAGAGAGGATTGCGGACAAAAAGGTCGGGGTTACTCCGCCAGGACCACCAGATTACGTCCTCCGTTTTTGGCTTGATAGAGAGCCTTGTCAGCGGCATCGTTCAGGGTGGAAGGATCAGAATGGTGGGGGAACATGGCGATACCACAGGAGAAGGTTTTTTGGAAGCTGATCTCTTCGAACCGGTGCTCAATCTTACCAAAAGCCTCCCGCAGTTCATTCATGATGTGCGAGGCCGTTTCTCCATCGGTCCCCACCAAAATAACCGCAAACTCCTCCCCACCAAAGCGCCCCACGATGTCGGTATTACGCAGGCGCTGTTTGAGGAGACGAGCCAGGCTTTTGATCACCCGATCCCCAGTGGGATGGCCGTAGGTGTCGTTGACCGCCTTGAACTTGTCGATATCAAGCATGGCAAAAGCCAGGGGATCCTTCTGGCGTTTGGCCCGGTCCACCTCAATAATCAGCCGTTCCCGGGTGGTGGTGTGGTTGTAGAGACCGGTCAAGCCATCCCGCACCATGAGTGAGCGCAATTTTCTGGCTCGGGATATCCGGGAAATCACGGACGAGATGAGATGGTCAGGAAGGATAGGCTTGGTTAAAAAATCATCCCCCCCCAGACTCATGGCCGCCAGCTGACGGGTGATGTCGGTTTCAGCGGAGAGAAAAACGATGGGGGTGGTGAGGAACGACTCCTGCTGACGCAACACACTCGCCAGCTCCAGACCGGAACAGCCCGGCATATAAAGATCCATCAAAATCAAATCGGGCTGAAAAGCGGTGAGGGGTTCCATCACCTGAAGGGGATCGGTCACCACACAGGTCCGCATACCGGCTCCCTGAAGCACCAGGGAAAAATGCTCTGCCAGGGATCTGGAATCTTCGATGATGCAAACCCGAAACGCCTCCGGATCATATCCCACCACCAGATTGTCCAGGGTATCCACCAGCAGGGAGATATCCACCGGCTTTCTGAAAAAAGCCTTCCCACCCGCCCGAACAGTTTTCAGACGGCTATCCAGATCATCCTGATTAGAGATAAAAACCACGGTGAGGGCGGAATCGCGTTTTTTTTCCAGCACCGATATCGCCTTGTTGCCCTGGCCATCGGGCAGCTGGGTGGACATGATCACCGCAGCGGGTTCAGTCTCCTCAAGCCCTTTACGAAACTCGGCCAGGGTGGAAAAAATATCGATGGTATAGCCGTAGTATTGTAGCTGGGTAGCCAACTCCTGGGTCTGATCGGCTTCGGCGTCCACCAGGAAAATCCGTTTTTCATCCGCCTTTTTCACCACAGAAGGCGTTTCCATAGCGGTGGCCGGTTCGGTATCGATATCTGTATCGATACCGGTATCGCTGCCAGCAGTTTGATAGAGAAAGCGCAGACCATTGGCAATCGCCTGCTCCTGCTCTTTGTTGGGTAGGGATTCGTTGCGTAGGATTTCCTTGAGGATCACTTCTGTCCGGCGAGCGGCCCGGCCAACATCGGGAAAGCCAAACGTACCGGAGGTGCCAGCCAGGTTGTGTACCATCCGGTGAAAAGCCTGGAATGATTCAATCGTCCAGCCATCCTGGCCGATATCCTTCCAGGTTTCTTGAATTTCCCGCATTCTGTCAGGCAGCCGGTCAGCAAATTTTTGCCGGGCTGCTGCCAGCTTTTCCAGAATCATCTGTTTTTTGTCATCGCTCATATTCGGGACTTTCCCAAGGATGGCCATTCGACCGATCATCCTCAGCTGCTTATGATCAGTCGATTTTCACCTTACCTGTTTTCCAGGCCAATGGGCACCACCCCCGGCTTTATTACGACAAACTTGGGAATCATTTGCAAGGTTGCATGACAGAAGGAAGAATGCCCCTCTTTTTAAGAGGTTACTCTCCAAGCCCCAGATAGCTCTCTTTGATGTGGGCGTTTTCCGCAAGCTCCAGGCCGGTCCCAGTGATCACATTGCGTCCGTTTTCCAGCACATAGGCCCGGTGACAAACTGCGAGAGAGTGATGGACATTTTGTTCCACCAGGAGAACCGTCACACCCTGCTCATTGATTTTTTCGATAATTCTAAAAAGATCGTTAACCATCAAAGGGGAGAGCCCCAGGGAAGGCTCATCCAGCATGAGAATTTTTGGCAACGCCATCAAACCCCGGCCTACAGCAACCATCTGCTGCTCGCCACCACTCAGGGTTCCAGCGGCCTGTTTACGCCGGTCTTTGAGCTGGGGAAAAAGTTCATAGACCTCCTCCATCGTCTCCTGACGCCGTATTTTGGCTGCTGGAGCAAGAGATCCCATGATGAGGTTTTCTTCCACCGACATCTCACCAAAAAGCCTGCGCCCTTCAGGAACCTGAACCACACCGTGGTGGATGATCCGGTCGGCAGGTTCCTGATCCAGACGTATATCACCCAGGGTGATGGTGCCACTGGTGGGGGAGAGAAGCCCGGAAATGGTCTTGATGATGGTGGATTTTCCCGCGCCATTGGAGCCCAGAAGCACCACAATCTCCCCCTCCAGCACTTCGAAAGAGACCTCCCAGATGGCCTGCATGTCCCCATAATGGACCGCGATGGACTCAACCCTGAGCATTGGCCCGCCTCCCTTCGAAGGGTTCTCCCAGATAGGCCTTGGCTACCTCGGGATGACCGGCGATCTCCTGGGGGGTGCCCAAAGCGATGGGCTGGCCAAAATTGATGGCCAAAATCCGATCAGAGATGGACATGATCACCTTCATGATATGCTCGACGATAATGATCGTAACCCCTGAATCCTTGATTTTTTTGATCAACTCCAGAGCTTGATCCAGCTCGGAAGGGTTTAAACCGGCAAAGGTTTCATCCAATAAAATCAAACGGGGGCGCGTGGCGATGGCCCGGGTGATTTCCAGGCGCTTGCGGTCACCGATGGTGAGCCCCCCCGCCAAAACATCCGCCCGATGATCCAGGCCACAAAACACCATCGCCTCCTCAGCCGCCGCCCGAGCCTGGGATGCGGAGGAAGTCCGGGAAAAAGCCGCCGTGATGACATTGTCGGTGACGGTCATCCGCTTCAGGGGCTTCACCACCTGAAAGGTCCGGGCCACCCCCAGATGGTTGATCTTGTGGGGCTTCAAGCCATCGATCCGGCGGCCTTCGAAGTGGACCGAACCCGCAGTAGGATTCAGATAACCGGAAACCAGATTAAAAATGGTGGTCTTGCCGGAACCGTTGGGGCCGATGAGTCCGAACACCTCTCCAGGCTCCACCTGACAGGTGACGCCGTTGACCGCAGCCAACCCGCCAAACCGCTTGACCAAGCCGTTGATTTCGAAAAAACTCATGACTGCTGCCCCCTCCGCCACAGGGCGGTTATGCGATCCCAGTCACCGACGATACCGTTGGGCAGATAGCGGATCACCACCACCACCAGAATACCGAAACCCAACACATGGGCTTTGGTCATGTAGAGGGCAAAGGTGGTGAGTATTTCCGAGCCGCTCGATTCGGCCAAAGAAGTGACCACGCCAAAACCACCGGTACGAAAAAGCTCCTGTACCACCACCATCACAAAGGCCCCCACAGCTGGCCCGTAGACCGTCCCCACACCACCGACAATACCCACCAAAATCGCCATGATGGAAATATCGTGGAGGGAAAACACCACCTCCGGATCGATGAATCCCATGTAGTTCATATAAAAACCGCCCGCAATACCGGTGAGTGCAGCGGCGATGGTGAGAGAGATCATCTTGTAGGTGGTGGTGTTGATACCGATGGATTCCGCCGTATCCTGATCCTCTCGGATGGAGAGAAAATAGTAGCCCCACTTGGACTTCATGACCAACTCAATGATGACGATGGTGACCACTGCCAGCCCCAACACGATGTAATAATAGGGCAGCTTGGATTCGAAGGTTTGCAGGATCATGATACCCACCATGCCATCGGTAAAATCTTCCCAGATGGTGGCGGTGTGGCGCATGACCTCGTTCAGGGCCAGGGTGGCCAATGCGAAATAGGCCCCCCGCAGACGAAAACAGATCCAGCCAAAGGGAAGTGCCAGCAGGGTAGCCGTCACCCCGGCCAGGGGAACCCCCCACCAGGCGGAAATCCCCATGTGATACTCCAAAAGACCTGCCGTATAGGCCCCCATACCGAAAAAAGCGGCATCCCCGAAGGAGACCTGGCCGGTATAACCCGCGATCAAATTCCAGGCGGTACCGATCACCACCCACATGAAGGCGAGGATCAGGAGGTGGAGGTAATAGTCGTTTTCCACCACCAGGGGAAAGCAGGCTAGAAGACCCAAAACCCCCAAGGCGATTTGTGTGGAGCGATCCATTATACCCCCGTCAACCGCTTAAAGCCGCCAGGAAGGAAGAGAAGGACCATGATGAAAATCACCAGCCCAGCCATCTCTTCAAACTCCATGGCGATGTAAGTGGCGGCAAACGCCTCAACCAAACCCAGCGTCACACCACCAAAAATGGCCCCCACCGTGGAGCCCAGCCCACCCAGAATACAGATCACAAAGGCCCGGCGGGTAAAGGGGCCGCCAATATCGGGATAGAGATAGAAGATAGGCACCAGGAGCGTGCCCGC
This sequence comes from Magnetococcales bacterium, assembly GCA_015232395.1. Lineage (NCBI taxonomy): Bacteria > Pseudomonadati > Pseudomonadota > Magnetococcia > Magnetococcales > Magnetococcales bacterium. The sequence goes on from JADFZT010000106.1 coordinate 9,553, forward strand.
AGCCGCCACCAGTGCAGCCCCCAAGCCAAAGGTGATGTAGGTGGTCCGCTCCGGATTGACCCCCATGAGGGCGGCGGCCTCCTTGTCTTGGGCGGTCGCCCGAATGGAGCGGCCCATGTCGGTTTTGATCAAAAACCAAAAGAGCAGCAACGTCACCCCGATAGCGATGAGAAAGTTGATCATCAGGGGAACGGAAAAGGAGATCTCCCCTATAAAATAGGTGGCATTGGAGTAGGCGGTTTTGACTGATTTATAGTCCGAAGTGAAAATAAAGCGCATCACTTCGGTCAGCACCATGCCGATCCCCACGGTCATGAGCACCTGATTTTCCGGCAGGATGGTCTCGGTGTGCACCAGAGGATTCAAAAGATATTTTTGAATCAGCATCCCCAGGATAAAAATCACCGGCATGGAGATGAAGAGGGAGAGATAGGGGTCGAGTCCCAGCAACGCATAGGCGGAGTAGGTGAGATACATGGCCACCATCATGAGTTGGCCATGGGCCAGGTTGATGATGCCCATGACCCCCATGATGAGTGTCATGCCGGTGCCGATGAGGGCGTAAAGCCCCCCTTTGAGCAGACCGGCAATCAGTGTTTGCAGAAACAGGTCCATGATAGTCCGTTCGATGGGCAGGGAAACGACCCCAAAGGGTTATTTCCGCTCTTCGAGCCAGTTGACCGGATAGGCGTAGGGAGCGTTGGCCAGATCTTTGGGCCAGATCATCTTAAGCGCACCGTCTTGCCACTGGACGACGTAGGTTTCCAGCTTGTTTTGATTGATCTTGCCATCGTAGGAAGTAAACTTGACCGGGCCGAAGACGGTCATCATATCGGTCGCAGCCAGAGAGGCGGTGATATCCTCCTTGGAGAAGGATTTGGCCCGCTTGAGCACATCGGCAATGACGTAGGCAGCGGCATAGGCCTCGGCACCATGATATTCGGTGTCCCGGTCGTAGGCGGCCTTGAACTTGTCAAAATATTCCCGGGCGCCAGGCAGGGGCAGGCTCTCGTGCCAGAGGGTGGCGGAGATCACTTTTTCCCCCGCCTTACCGGTGTTGCTCATAAATTCCGGCATGGTAAACCCAGCCCCACCGCCGACAAAAAGCTTGGGGTTCATTCTGAGTTCCATGGATTGGCTCATCAGCAGAGAGGCATCCAGCACATAGGAAACCATGTAGATCAACTCAGGATCCGCTTGCTTCACTTTGGCCAGCAGAGGCTTGAAGTCCACAGCCCCCGAATCGTAGCTCTCTTTCAGCAATACCTGGATACCGAGCTTTTTGGCGCTTTTTTCGAAGGCTGCCGCCCCCTTGGTGCCGAACAGGCTGTTTTCGTGGAGAATCGCCACACTCTTGGGCTTGACCACATCAGCGAGAAAACTCTCCAGACCGCTGGCATATTCGCTCACCGGGGGATTCAGGCGGAAAATACGGAAGCGGGGCATGATCCGGCCCACCTCTTTGTTGGCCCGGGCTTCAAGCTTGGTGATTTTTTTCTTTATATCAGCAATTTTACCGGCATCGGTCTCCTCTTTGAGACCTTTTTTCAGCTTGCTGGCCTTACGCCCGCTGGGGGTGTGGGCAGTGGGTTTGGTGATGATGTCGGCAGAGCCGGTATTGACCAAAAACGGGAAGGATTTATTGATGGCGACCCCGGCAACCGCAGCGGTGACCGAAGAGCTGTAACCCCCACCCAGCATCACCACCCGATCCATGGAGATCAGTTTTTCAGCGGCTGAGCGGCCTACATCCGGCTTGGAGGTGGTGTCTTCAATGAGAAAATGCAGAGGGCGACCATTGACCCCCCCCTTGGCGTTGATCTCTTCCTGGGCCATCTCGAAAGAGAGCTTTTCGATCTCGCCAAATTTGGCAAACTTTCCGGTGACCGGCAAAACAACCCCCACCTTGACGGGATCAGCGGCTTGGCTGGAGTGGGGCCAGATCATTGCCAGAGCCATGAGAGGAATGAAGAACAGTTTGAGAAGGCCTGTTTTTTTCATGTACATCTCCCGTGAAAAAATTCCCGAAGTGGGGTGGTGCCCTTCCTTGGTATCCGTAGTGGACCCGGAAAAAAAGGGGGGCAGGTGTATATGATCAAGTGCTTGCGCTAGCCGTATTCTCCATGACCGATAACTATGAAAAATTATCAGAACGATAACCAGTACCATTAACAGAAACATAAACCTGCCATCGGGCTCCCTGATCCCTCGTTACCGGTATCGTTTCTGATTTGATTTTATGATGAAAACGAGCCAAAACAAAATTCAATCGATCAATATACCCGGTTCTGCTATGAAATAGGGGGACGGTTTTCCTGTCATGTGGGGGAGGTTCTGCTAACCCGAATGGACTCCCCCTTATTTTCAGACAGGCCTACCAGGCGATTTTCTTGATCAAGGGGTACTGGCATGACCGAAGCACAGGGCAATGAAATGCTGCTGGATCCTCCGGAAAGCCGGGAACTGAGACAGCAGATGGTCAAAAGCCAACTTCTCACCCGGGATATTCGAAATCCTCGGGTGCTTTCCGCCATGGCCTGAGTTTCTGGCGGGTGGGCACATTTGAGCCTATCGAAAAATCAAATCCTAAAGAAAACGACATGTTACGGTA
>JADFZT010000107.1 GCA_015232395.1 Magnetococcales bacterium
GGGGATAACCTGCACAACATCCCGTTATAAAACGGGATTTTACAAATTTCCGTGTCTACCCGTCAGAAACCCAGGTCAAAGGATATGGATGAAATTGGCAACAATGGATGATACTCTGGCTTTTTTTTATATTCTTGATGACTCCTGAGTCCGTCAACCGCATAAGGGTGGCATGTCATGGGTTTTGACCTGTTCGAAGATGAACACGCCGTTTTGGAGCACTCGAAGAAAATCCTGAAAAAAGAGGACGCCTCTCCCCAAGAGTTGCGGGATGGACTGGAAAATCTCCTCGAAGGTTATCAGGCTCTGTTCAAGGGCAACAAAAGAATGATGCGGGTGAGCGACCGCAACGAAAAAAAACTGAAGGATGCCCACTCCCGCATTCAGTCCCACCAGGATGAATTGGCCAAAGTGCATCAGGCGCTGGAGCTTCATGCCGAAACCCTGGAGGAAAGGGTGGTGGAACGCACAGCAGCCCTGGCACTATCCCAGCGAAAGCTGGAAAAGCTGGTGGAGCTGGGCATAGGCCTCACCGCCGAAACCAACACCGATCGCCTGATGGAGCGTATCCTCGCCGGTGGTCGGGAAATCGCCAACGCCGCCCGGGCCACCCTGTTTATCCGCACGGAAGATGACTTTTTGACTTTTGCCTACCGTTCGGATTCGGACAAACTTCCTGATACACGCCTGCCCCTCTACGACCAGCAGACTGGTGAACCGATCCATCACTTTGTCTCCACCCATGTGGCTTTGACCGGGGAAACGGTCCACTTGGATGATGTCTATGGAGACACTGGCAATTTTGATCTGGTGGGCACCCGGCAATTTGACGCCGCCTCCGGCTATCGCACGGAATCCATGTTGACGGTGGCATTGCAGTCTCGCCATGGGGAATCATTGGGGGTCTTGCAACTGCTCAATGCACTGGATCCCGAGAGTGGCGAGGTCACCGTCTTTGACTCTGAGTTGATCGGCTTTGTGGAGGCCCTCGCTTCCCAGGGCGCCATGGCGTTGGACAATTTGAAACTGATGAAAGACCAGGAAAAACTGTTCGAAGCGATCATTCAGGTTCTTGCCAGCGCCATTGATGCCAAATCACCCTATACGGGTGGTCACTGTGAACGCGTCCCCGAACTCGGAAAACTGTTGGCCCAAAGCATCTGTGATATCGACGAAGGCCCCTTTGCCGACTTTTCCATGACGGAAGATGAATGGAAAGCTTTTTACCTGGCTGGCTGGCTGCACGACTGCGGTAAGGTCACAACCCCGGAATATGTGGTGGACAAAGCCACCAAATTGGAAACCATCTACAATCGCATCCACGAGATTCGCATGCGCTTCGAGGTGTTGCGCCGGGATGCGGAGATCGAATACCTGAAGGAAATCGCCAAGCGGCCCAGCGAACGGGATGCCTTGGAACAGCAGCGGGATGAACGATTCGCCGAACTTGAGGAAGAATTTGCATTTGTGGCCACGAGCAATCAAGGCGGCGAATTCATGGATCCCTCCCGTATTGAGCGGCTCAATCAGATCGCCAACCGAAGCTGGCTGCGGCATTTCGATGACCGCTTGGGCTTATCCATCGCTGAACTCAAAAGGCTTGATGGCATTGCACCGGCCCCACTGCCAGCGGTGGAAAAACTGATTGCCGACAAACCCCAACATGTCATCCCTCGTTCGGAAAGCCCGCTTTCCTACAAACCATGGGAGTGGGGTTTTAAGGTGGAAATCCCGAAAAATCTCTATGATTACGGAGAGATGCGCAACCTTTCCATCAGTCGGGGCACGCTCACTGAAGAGGAACGGTTCAAGATCAACGAACACACCATCCAAACCATCATCATGTTGGGCCAACTTCCATTCCCGCACATTCTGTCCGGAGTTGCGGAAATGGCCGGATCCCATCACGAAACCATGATGGGTTCCGGTTATCCAAAAAAATTGAACCGGGAAGATATGTCCGTTCAAGCCCGTATTTTGGCCATTGCCGATATTTTTGAGGCACTGACTGCCGCTGACCGGCCCTACAAACCCCCCAAAACCCTCAGTCAATCCCTGAAAATCATGGGATTCATGAGAAATGACGGTCACATCGATCCGGATCTGTTCGACCTGTTTCTCAGGTCGGGTGCCTGGCAGGAATACGCCGAACGCTATTTAAAACCCCAACAGATCGATTCTGTCGACATCGAGCAATTTCTCAGCAAACCAAAGAGGCCTTGAAAAAGGGATATCAAATGGGCATCCACCTGTGTGTGGATTCAGCGAAAAACAGACTGGCCTGCGTTCACTTTCAAGCGCATTGAAAATCTGCCATCTGCGCTGTTTCCGGTAGTCGTTCTGTCTACCCCCTTTGTCTGATCCTCCAACGTTCCCGGGCGTCCACCAACTTTTGGTCACACTCTGGAAAAAGGTGGTGGACTCAAGTTGACAAAACGCTGCTGCCCGGACCTCTCTTGGCCGGATTTCTGAACGGAGTTGAAAGGGATCCATGGGGGGCATGGAGTGGCTATCCGGGCTATTGTGGATATGGTCGACTGGGAGAGGTAACTTTGATAGGTTGAGGAAACCGATTTTCTGGATCCAAGCCAATAATGGCCACACCCATGATTGGCCTGATCGGGCCAGCGGGTATCATTGTGCCCAACGCCATGCGCCTGGTAGATTTTATCCATGGTGAAGTTGCCAGGAGGCTCGCTTTTGAAAAAGCGGCCATTCTCGCTGGAGCGGTGCCCACCAGGCCCATTGTGTTGACAGCCCTTGCAGCCATGATCGGGATGTTCTTCATTGTCGATGATCCCATCTTCAGCGGCTTGGCGATTGCCCTGATTTTCGGTCTGTTCGTCGCCACCATTTTAACGCTCTGGATCATTCCCCTACTCTACTTCATCCTGGCACGACCGGTTGAAAAAGCCAGAGGCACAACCAGCGGGTGAAGCACAACCAGCAGGTGAAGCATCATGACTCAACACAGGCCTGACAGATCCACCTCCACCGAGCCTCCCAAAAAAACATCCAAACTGCTGATGTTTCTGGGTGGTGCCATGGCCTTGGCCTTCGGGCTGATGTTTTTGTGGATGGTCAAGCTCATGGATGACATGACCGGCGCTGTGGTCGCCATGAGTGCGAGTGTGATTCGCATGGATCAAAATGTCGCTGGCATGACCCGCTACATGAAAGAGATGAACTACAGCATCAAGGATATCGATGCCAGTGTCGTGGACATGAATGCCAGTATCGTCGGCATGGACGACAACATGCTCACCATGAACAACTCCATCCACAGCATTCAGACCGACATGGCCGGTGATATTCGGGCCATGCGCGGAGATATGGACAAAATGCAGGTGGATATCCACTTCCTGTCAGGCAACGTGGGCACCATGACCGGCAGCGTCAACAACATGAACCGCAATATGGGCTCCATGTCACGTGATATGAACTACGGCATTGGTTCCTTCACCTCCCCCACCCGCTTCATGAACAACCTGATGAACCGATAGGGATGGCCATCATGAGGGCAGAGGGCAGGCAGCGGCAGTGGAACAGGCTCATGAGCAGAAAAGAGAGCAAGATCTGGCTTGGGATCATGGCCCTGGTTCTGTTACTGACAGGCCCAGGCCCTGGTGTCATTGGCTACGCCCGGGCTGAAACCGTCAAGGTGGCTGTATCCATCTCCATTCCGCCGTTTTTTATCAAGGAGATCGACAGCGGCATCGAGATGGAAATTATCCGCCAGGCCTTTAAACGGGGTGGCCACGAAGTGCTCCCGGTTTTTTTCCGGGCCGGTCCTCGCATCACCTCCTATCAAGACGGGAAAGTCGCCTGTGCCAGCACCGTCACTACCGAATCGGGTCTCAAGGGGGTCTATTCCGATCCGGTCATCACCATGGAGACCGTGGCCATTTCCCTGGCTTCCAGAGGCCTCACCATCCAAAATATCCAGGATTTAAGCCACCTGAATATCATCGCCTTTAAGGGGGCGAAAAATATTCTCGGCGCTCAATTTGTCAATGCGATCCAGAATAATCTTCACTACCGGGAACGACTCAAAAATGAAATTCAGCCGGTACTCCTCTACCGCAAACGGGTGGATGTGGTGCTCTCGGATGGGATGATTTTTCAATATTATCGCAACAAGATGGCCGAGCGGGTGGATGTCACCCAGCCCATCACCGCCCACCATATCTTTCCCCCACAAAATTTCAGCCTGATCTGTCACGACCCCCTCCTGATCGACGCGTTCAATCGAGGCTTGGCCCAGATCAAAGCCAGCGGGCTTTATGGTCGGATTCATGATCGTTTTACCCGGGAAATTTTTGATCAAAGGTTGGAAAACAGGGAAGAGCCCCGCTAACCATGACGACCACACCGGGCAATAAACACCCTCTGGCGTGGATGATGAATCCCTGGGTGGTGTTGGCGGCGGTGATCATCGGCACCACCATCGGTGTCACCAACAAACCCCTGGCCCTGATGCTGGAGCCTGTCGGCGAGGTCTATCTGGCCTTGCTGGAAATGTGCGTCCTGCCGCTTCTGATCACTGCGATCATCTCTGGCCTGGGTCGTCTGTTGGGCCCCAACGCCCCGCCTGTTCACATCAAACGCCTGCTGATATTCCATGTCAGCGGTTTGATGCTGGCGGCAGGAGTCGGAATATTGGTGGGGCATCTGCTGGTACCAGGCATCGGCCATGATCAGGAGGCCCAATCCACCCTGGGTCAACATCTGCCTGCCATGGAGCACCCGGATGAGGAACGCCTGCAGCCGATGGAAAAACCCACTTTGGCCCGGCTGTTGGTTGAGATAGTCCCCAAAAATGTCGTCGCCACCATCAGCCAGGGTCCGAGTTTGGCGGTGCTCTTTTTTTCCATCCTCTTCGGCATTGCCCTGGGTCGATCCCGAGGGGAGGCGGGGGAAGTGGTATTGGTGATGGTGGAAGGGGTTTATGGGGTCTTCCTGAAAATTATTTTTGGGGTTCTCTACGCCCTGCCTATCGGTCTGGTGGGGCTTTTTGCCGGACAGATTGCCCAAACCGGCACCGATATCCTGGTGGTTTTGCTGGACCTCATTCTGGCCTGTATGTTAGGCAGCGCCCTGTTGGTGGCGGTCTATGCCTTGACCATCTGGTGGGCGGTGGGTGGTGGTTTCATCAATACCTTTCGACTGTTTCGCCAGCCCCTGGTCATTGCCCTGACATCCAGCGCCTTTGCCACCATTCCCTCAGCTCTCCAAACTTTCCAGCAGGGGCTCTCCCTCCCCCGGGACAGCACCAACCTGATCTACCCTCTGGGCATCAACTTAAACCGTCACGGTTCGGTCTTTCAGTTTGCCCTGGTCACCCTCTTTACAGCCCAGCTATATGGCGTACCCCTGGCAGGTCAGGATCTGATCGTCGTCTGGATTGGGGCCATGTTGGCGGGCATGGCAGCCTTGGCGGGCTTGCCGGGATTGGGCATGCTGGGGGTGGTGCTGCAATTTATGGGGCTGCCCAGCCAGGAGGCGATTATTTTGATCACCTCCATCGACTCCATCCTGGTGCCGATGTTGGTGTTGGTCACGGTCTATGCCAACTGCGCCCTCACGGTTTTGGTCTGCCGCAAAGAGAGGTCACAGCCGTCATCCCGATCCTGACAGTTGGGTATCAAGCCTGGGCGTGATCCGGTTTTTTTGCGTTGTTTAAAACCCGGCGCTCTGCTTTGGTCTGAGTAGCCCTCTGCCTGCGGTCGTTTTTACCGGAATAGAGATTCGGATCAAATCCCGGTTTGGCCACCAGGGACGTCACCGCACAAGCCGTCAAGACATTGGTCAGAGAGCGAAACGGGGCGGTCACAGGATCCACCACCACGAACAGCACCAACACCGCATCCAAAGGCAGCCCCAAGGGGTCCAAAACCACCGCCAGCATGGCCAGGGTGGCGACACCAGCCGCACCCGCCGTTGCCATCCCCGCCAGCACGGCGCCGACCATCACCATGGCCATCTGAGCCAGCCCCAATTGGGCCTGATAGAGCTGACTGACAAAAATCCCCGCCACCGCAAAATAGAGAATCGGCCCAAATCGACAGAGGGTCACGCTCAGGGGGACCAGCAAACCGACAGAGCGCTTTTCAAACCGCAAGCCCCCCTCCCCCATGGCGCGGATGGTGGAGGGAATGGCCGCCAGGCTGTTGCCGGTGGCAAAGGCAATGATGGCCGGATCCCGGAGAGTACGAAACAGGGTCGCCATGGCTTGTCCGGAGCGAAAAAAAACGATCCCACCACTGAAAACGAACATCACCCCAAAAGCGATCCACGCCACCCCCACAAACCGGGTCATGGCCAAAAACATCTCCACCCCCACACTGGCGGATTGGTCGGCGAGGAGTCCACACAGCCCAAAAGGGAGCGCATAGATCAGCCAGCGAATCAATATTTCAAAAGTGCGATGAATGGCTTCCAGCAAGTCAAACAGAACATCCGCAGAGTGGCTTTCAATAAAGCCTGCGGCCAAACCGAACAACAGGGCAAACACCAAAACCTTCATGTTGGCGCCTACGCTCAGGGCATAAAAAATATTATCGGGCAGCATACCCAAAAAAATGCTCCCCAGGGAGAGGGGCCCCTCGACCTTGGCAACCTGCTCCGACAGGGTCACCTCCAAAACCGGGTTATCGGCCTCTTTTTGGATGATGGTACCCAAGGTGGCCATGGTTTTTTGATCCAGATCCACACCGGGTTTGCCAACGGCACCACTCAGGATACCCACCAAGCTCGTCAGCAGCATGGCCACCATAAAAATAATCGCCATGCGTCTGAGGTAGGGACCACTGACATCGGAGCGCATCAGACGCCCCAGACTGACGGAAATGGCCGTTACCAGGATGGGCAGGACACACATTTTCAGAATGCTGAGATAAGCATGGCCCAGGGGAGCAATGACGGGCACGACCTCCTCTTGCCAGAGGCCGAGATAGACCCCACAGGAAGCTCCCACCAGGACGGCCCAGGGGCTCTTTAAAAAGTGAAGAAAATTTCGAAATCTTGATTTTTCGGACATGTCCTGGTTTCACACCTTTACCGGATGACATCCTTGATTTTAGAGTCGATTTTTTCAATCACTTCATCATAGTGATTTAAAATTTGGTCACCGGTCAGGTTGAGATCGAGGCTGTGGAGATAAAAATCGACCAGGGCCAGCAGGTTGGGGCTGTCCCACGGCGTGATGATCGCCTTGGGATCCTTGGCATCGGTCAGTACCACCGTCAGCAGCCGCAAGGCTTTGTGGGGGTGATCACGTGCAACTGTTTTGACCTCCACCTCATCCCGATAGGCCGCCATGATCTCCCCCCGGGTGGCGGCTTCCACGGCCTCATTCCAGGTATCGAATTCAACGATGGTGGCTTTTTTAAAACGAATCCTGGCATTGTCCACATAAGAAGAGCGGGCGATGACACCCAGCTTGCCATCCAGGTTTCTGATTATTTCCGATCGATCCCCCCCCCCACTGCGACCCGCCAAAACCAGTCGGTTCATCAACAAAGCCTGCCGCAGATGGATATAGGGTTGGCTGTAGCGGATCCGCATGGCTCGGGCAAAGGTCATCCCCAACTTGGAGATGGCCAAATCGGCCTGATGGGTAGCCACCCGATCCACCACCTCGGTGAAGGTTTTGGCGCTTCTTTCAAACCGAACCCCCACCCCCATCTGTTTGGCAAAACCGGTAATCAGCCGCACATCGATGCCATCCATATTTCCTTCGGCATTGCGATAATAAAAGGGGGGGGTATCCCGGTGATACATGGCCACAATGAGTTCGCCACGTTCAACAATACGCTGAATATCAGGGGGATTTGTTGATTTTTTTTGCTGATCCCCAGGGGGGATGGGGGGCTCTTTGGCTGTAAAAAAAGCCGCTTCCATGACCTTGGGAGAGGTTGGTAAAGATTGAGGCTCTGTCTCTGCCAAGGCCGGAAAGGGATGGAAGCAAAAAAGGGCCAGCAAAACGACAAAAACGATCCCATGCCCTGTTTTTTGCAGATGGGCCGACCTATGAATAACCATGATGATCTCTCTTGGCTGACGAGTTTCCCGGGAACGGGGTCAGTGGGCTGGTCAGGGGAACACCTCTGGCAGCAGGCCTGTTGAACGGCCTGCCGTTCGTCCCTGGTGGTTCTGCCATTATTGACGAGATGGTGAACAATTCCAAATGGCGCGTTCAAGATCAGGTTGCAACACCGTCTCCCTCTTTGCCTGGTAGAGCAAAACATTTATAGCCTATTCTGATCATCAATAGCTCAACCATTCATTGAACAGACCCTGTTAACGGAGGGTTGGAATCATGTCGGAAACCCCGTAGATTCAGATGGGAGGGAATGATCGTTGTCGATAAATCAGCCTCTTTTGGATACGCTATCGGCATCGGAGATCAGCCTGTCGTCAACCGTTCGATTCCGGCTTGTGCCCACTGTTAGTCCAGGGCAAAAGCAGCCACTGACTCGTTAATGCTTCAATACCAATTTGGAATCAATGGCAGCCGGCCCATTTCCCGTCACCCCCATCACTTTGGGTGCATCCGCTTTTAGAATGGTAAAGGGAACAAAGTCCATGTCTTGCCAAAATTGCCGTTTTTCCAATCGGGAGGGGATCACATACTGCACCCAATGTGGCGTTCCTCTGAGACCGATTTGCCACCGTTGCGGTTTTTCCGTAGAGAGCGACGACCGATTTTGTGGTGGCTGTGGCGGCGCTTTGATGGCGACACACGCCGGCCTTCCCCAACCTCACTCTCCAGCTCAAGGGAATCAGCTCCCCTCCCACCAGCCCGCCTCCCCACCCATCGTCCAGGATTCTGAACGACGCAACGTGACGGTCCTGTTTGCCGATATTTCCGGTTTTACCGCCATGAGCGAAAAGCTCGACCCGGAAGAGGTCACCACCGTGATGAATGGTGCCCTGAAAATTTTGTCCGACTGCGTGATGCGCTACGAAGGGTATGTGGACAAATTTATCGGTGACTGCATCATGGCCATTTTTGGTGCGCCGGTGGCTCACGAAAATGATCCGGAACTGGCTATCCGTGCGGCGTTGGACATGAAAAAGGAGATGGAGGAGTACAGCAACGCCCTACCGGTCAAACTGGAAAAGCCCCTGGCGCTCCATACCGGCATCAACACCGGCATGGTCATTGCCGGAGGCATGGGGTCGGACCAAAAGATGGACTATACGGTGATGGGGGATACGGTCAATTTGGCTTCCCGTCTGGAATCCAACGCCCGAACCGGACAAATTTTTATCTCGGAATATACCCACAATTTTGCCCGTCACCAGTTTGAATATCAAAAGCACGACCCCATCAAAGTCAAAGGCAAGCAGGATCCGGTGGCCGTCTTCGAGGTGCTCGCCGCCAAGCCCCACAAATCCCGTTCCGCCAAATCAGTGGATACCGCCGTCCCTCTGGTGGGCCGCAGCAAAGAGATCGAAATTCTCAAGCGGTGTGTCTCCCGGGTGACCAACGGCAAGGCCCAGGCGATCTTCCTGATATCGGACTCAGGCATTGGCAAAAGCCGTATTCAACTGGAGATGAAAAGCCAGTTTACCGAAGGGGAGGTGCAGCTGATCGAGGGTATCTGCCACTCCTTTGGCCGCTCCACCAGCTATTTTATCTTTGCCCAGATTTTCAAGGGCCTCTTCAACATCGACGGCGATGATCTCCAGGATTCCGTCGGCGAAAAAGTGAAGCACTTTTTGCCACTGCTGCTGGGGTTGGATGCCGACACCCTCTCCCAGGAAGCCAAAGAGGCTATCGTTTTTATCGGTCGGATGTTGGGGGTCTCGCTCGAAGAGGAGTTGGATGTACCGGTGGTCCAGATGGACGATCAGGAGATCAAGATGGCCACTTTTCGATCCCTGAGCTGGTTTTTCCAGGGTATCGCCCGCCAAAAACCCCTGCTGTTGGTCCTGGAAGATCTGCACCACGCCGACGAAATTACCGTGGAGTTGCTCGCTTTCTTTTTCGACACCCTGCGTGATGCCCCCATCATGATGCTCATGCTCATGCGGCCACAAAAAGATCACAGCTCCTATAAATTGCCGCTGATCGCCCGCAATATTCTCGACGACCAGACCGAAAAAATCGTTTTCCAAAGCCTCTCCCCCACCGAGTGCGACGAACTGGCCCGTCACTTTTTCCGGGTGGATAACGTGCCGGAAGAACTCCTGCATCTGATCCGTGCCCGTTCCGACGGCAACCCCATGTTTATCGAAGAGATCGTCCGCAATCTGGTGGCAGAGGAGGTGGTGACCTTCAGCGATGAGGGCTGCCTGCGCGTTCAAAAAGGCTTGGATGAGATTACCATCCCCGACTCCTTACAGGGACTGATCATCTCCCGGGTGGATCGTCTGGATACCTACCTCAAGGAGATCCTCCACATCGCTGCCGTCATCGGACCGGTTTTTAAACTGGACCTGCTCCAGCGGCTCACCCAGGCGAGCGATCTGGATGATCATTTGGCCCAGGCGGTGGAGATGGATATCGTTTTCGAGTCCAAATCCTTTCCCGAGGTGGAATACAGTTTTCGCAATGTGATGATCCAGGAGGCCATCTATTCCACGCTGCTCCACAAACGGCAACGGGCCTATCACCTGCAAGTGGCCGAAGAGATCGCCCGACTCTTTGCCAGCCGCCTGGAAGATCACTACGAAATGCTGGCCCACCACTATCAAAAAGCCGGTGAGGCCAATCAAGCTTATGGATTCCTGGTACAGAGTGGTTTTAAGGCCTTCCGGGCCTATGCCCACGGCAGCGCCGACCACTATTTCCGCCAGGCTCTCTCCCTGGTTTCGGAAGTCGCCTCCCCGGAGCCCTCCCTGGCGGATCTACATATCCACCACTCCCAAGCCCTGGAACTCATGGGTCGCATGGAAGCAGCCATCGACTCCCTGCGCCTGGCCCTGAAAGAGCTGGAAGCCCCTCTGCAACAGGGAGATGTTTTGCGCAATATCGGACGTCTGCAAGAAAAACAGGGCAACAAGGAAGAGGCGCTTTCGGTCTACTGTCAGGCGGAAACCTATCTGGAAGGATTTCCCGAGGCTGTGGAGACCGGCCTTTTGCTCATGAACAAAAGCTGGGTGCTCAACCGCATGCGCTCCTATGAGGAGGCTACGGGATTGGCTCTGAAGGCGTTGGATATTTTTGAGCAAGCCCAAGCCACTGAGCAAATCGCCTATGTCTGCAACAATTTGGCCGTCATTCGGGAGCATGCCGGCGACTTTGACGAATCACTGAAATACAATCTCAAAAGCCTGGATTTTCTCACCCGGGTGGGCAACAAGCGACAAATCGGCAATGTCTACCTCTCCCTGGGTTATTGCCACAACAAGATGGATAAACTGGAAGAGGCTCTGGATTATTTTGATAAATCCTTCGAGGTGATGGAGCAAGTCGGCAACCGCTTTGGGGCGGGAACAGCGCTCATGTCCAAAGGGCGCTGTCATATCGATCTGGGACGACTGGATGAAGCGGAAACCGCTCTCCTGGCCGCACTGCGTATCCACAAGGAGTTGAGCCTGCACCGTAAAATCGTCGCCAACGAACTGGCCCTGGGGAACGTTTATCTGCGCCAGGAACGCCCCAACAAAGCAGGCGAGCACCTGGAAGTTGCCCGCAGGGTGGCGGCTGAAAATAATTTTGAGTCGGATTTGGGCAAGGTCACACGCTTGGAGGCACAGCTATTGATCCAGCGCGGGGAATCCCCCGATGGCAAGTTTCAGGAAGCCATCGACCTCTTCACCCAGCTGGGCCGAAAGCGGGATGCGGATGCTGTGCAGGGGGAGTGGGACCAAGTGCATCAGGAGAGTTGATCTGGTTGCGTCAAACCCGAAAAGAGTCGTTCCAGGCGATATGCTGCCATGCTCCCCCTTGCGCCCAGTGATCCTTAACGAACTGAAGTTCAAAACGCGCCAAAGGCTTGAGCCTTCCGGATTCCGAGTTCACGATAGTGCCCTCAGCAACGGAGGGTGTCATGAAATTATTTCTGAATCAGTTCAAACCCAACATCAATTTCAAATATTCCTGCTTTGACCGAGTCATCATCCGGGGA
>JADFZT010000108.1 GCA_015232395.1 Magnetococcales bacterium
CCAGCCCCCCTGGATTCCCGCATTCGCGGGAATGACAGAAAAAGTACAGCGGCATATGTCCAATTCTTGATTTGAATGGCTATACTCTCTCTCAGCCACTGGAAAAACCTGGGAGAGGCCTCTTCTAAACTGGTTTCAGAGGGGGGTCTCTTCCAGGGCTTCAATACGTTCTCGACACTGCCGGTAACCCTCGGGATTGCCCACATCGAAGAGGTTTCCCGGCAGGTGTAGACCCAGCAGGGTGCGCTCCTTGAGAATCAACTCCCGGATAGGCCGGTCGGTAAACTCCTCCCCGGAGGGGACGCTCCTGCGGGCGCGCTCCAGGGTGTCGAAAAAGTGCTCCCCCGCCACCCACATTCCAAGCCCCCTCAGCTCCCCGGGAAAGCGGGGCACAAAACAGCCCGGCCCCTTGGGAGATTGCCCCTCTACCCGGTAGAGGTTTTTTTCAAGCCGGGTCAGCGTCACATGTCCCGAATTGCTCCAGGCCCCTCCTGCTTCCGGGGCTACCTCGGTGAGGGCCATGATATCCCGCCCCTGTTGATCGTATGCTGTCACCAGCCTTTTGAGGGCTTCTCTGGCGAGGCCGTTTTTGGGAATATGGATGTTGTCGGGATAGAGGATGGCCACCGGCTGTTTTCCGATCACGGGAGCTGCATAGGCCAGGGCATCTCCCTCTCCCAGAGGTTTTTTCTGATGGAGAAAGGTGACCGTCAGCCCCGGATGATCGAACACCTCTGCTGGAATCTCCTTGCCCTGGCGGGTGATCACCACCAGATGGTTGATGCCAGCGGCAATCCCTTCTTCCACCGCAAAGCGAATCACCGGACGCCTGCCCATGGGCAGCATCTCCTTGGGGCGGGTGGCATCAACCCCTTGCATCCGGGTGCCGAATCCGGCCACTGGCAGGAGCAGGTGGCGAACGGTGGAGGTCATCACACCACCACGGTCAAAAAATCTTCCGCCAGGATGATTTTGCCGTCAAAGTGAGCCTGGCACTCCTCCTGGCGTCGGGAGTCGGCCCCCTCAATGGGATAAAAATGGCTCAACAGCAGCCGTTTGGCACCAGCCTCCTCTCCTACCCGGCCACATTCAGCCGCACTGAGATGGCCCGGAACCTTGCCATCCGCCAGGGTGGAGCAGTCGAGAATCACCAGATCCCCCCCCCGAGCCAGATCGACAATGTTTTGGTCATAATCGCTATCCCCTGAAAAGACGATGATTTTACCGTTGTGTTCGAAGCGGTATCCTACGCTCGACATTTTGTCGGAATGCAGGGTAGGGGTGGAGCAGATGGTCACCCCGTCCAGTTGCCATCGATTTTGAGCTTCGCTGACGATTACCTCAAATGTTTTGGGCAACCCAGCCACTGCGACGATAATTTCCTCGAAAAAACCGGGAAAGCCGGGTGGGCCGACTATTTTCAGGGGTTTTTCCCTGGTGAGACCGGGAAGCCTCAGGGCATGGAGCAGAGGGATCAGATCACCGATATGGTCGGGGTGGGTGTGGGTGATAAAAATCCCATCCAGATTTTCATGGCTGCGCCCCACATGGAGCAGTTGCTTGAGGGTGGCGCTGCCGCAATCGATGAGCCATTGCTGCTGGTTGATATCCAATAGATAGCCAGCGGCGTTGCGGGCCAGGGAGGGTATGCCGGTACCGCTGCCGAGGATGGTGACTTTCATGGCTTCCAAGGGGCCTCCGATGGGGTTTGTTGGGTTTTAAGAATGTGACGATCCATTTCCAGGCCAACAGGGATTCAAGCTTAGGCAGCTGTTCCTTCCCAGTCCAGCGTTTCCTGTTTGGCAGCGTTGGCAAACCTTTTTTCGTCCATCAAGGGGGATTACTTTGGTCGGGTTGTTGGCATGGGTTGCCCAGGTGTTGTGATTGAAAATATCCTTGGAAGGAAATAAATTGACTGATATCAGCCAGCCCCACGACCGTTTTCTGAAAATTCTCCTCGCCAACCCCCACACAGCGGGAACCTTGTTGCGGGAGCGGCTGCCTGAAGAGGTAACCCGTTTTTTTTCCACCGAACCACCGGAGTTGGTGGAAGGAAGCTTTATCGATGGGGAGTTTCGCAAGCATCTGACGGACCGGCTCTTTCGGGTCAAATGTCTGGATGGTCGATCCGCTTTCGTCTACACCCTGATTGAGCACAAGAGCCATCCGGATGGTTGGATCGCTTTTCAGCTGTTGCGTTATGTGGTTCGAATTTTGGAGCAGTTGGATCGGGAGCGGGAAAAGGGCACACTTCTTCCTCCTATCGTGCCTCTGGTGGTGTATCATGGGGTAGAGGCGTGGCAAACGCCGACCCGTTTTTCAGCGTTGATGGAGGGGGATGAAGCGCTCAAACCGCATTTGATCGACTTGCCTTTTTCTGTCGTCGATCTGGGGCAGATCGATGATGTCGCCTTATCCGGGGATGATCGCTTGCGAGGCGGCTTTTTGACACTGAAATATGTCTTTCATCAAGCCCATCAACCCCAGGTTGCGACAAAAATCGCCCGACTGATCCGTACGGATTCAGAGCTGGCTGAGCGGGTTTTTGTCTATATGATTCAAACTTATGGAGCCTTGGATATGAGCGATGTACAGGAACTGACAGAGGAACTTTTTCCGGGCAAAGCGGAGCAATATGAGTCTATCTGGGCCAAAAAGATGATCGCCAAGGGTCGGCAGGAGGGTCGGCAGGAGGGTCGGATGGAAGAAAGAGTTGACCTGTTATTGTTTCAGCTGGAAGAAAAATTTGGTCCATTGCCGGCTTGGGTTCGGGAGAGCGTTGCCAGCGCAGATATAGCCTCCTTGAAGGAGTGGAGCAGGCGGGTATTGAAAGAGGATTCCCTGGAAAAACTCTTTGCACCCTGAACTCTCCTGCTTTTCATGTCTCTCTCCAAATCCCGCTTTGGAATATCCCTTGCTCCCGCCATACGCCTTCTCTCAATCATCAAACAACCAGGCCGCCCCCCGAACCCCGCTGGAATCCCCGAAGCGGGCTTTGATGATGGGGGTGGTGACCTGATGGGAAAAGACGTGGCGGGGGAGCAGTCGGGGGATGTTTTGGTAGAGCCGTGTGAGGTTGGATAATCCCCCCCCCAGGACGATCACCTCCGGATCGAGAATGTTGATGACACTGGCCAGGGCCCGGGCGAGGCGGGATTCGTAGAGAGAGAGAATATCCTCAGCCCGGGGATCGCCCTGATCCGCCAGAGAGAGAATTTTCAGGGGGGGAAGGGGGTGGCCATGGGCTTTTTCGAAGGAGAGGGAGAGGCCGGGGCCGGAGCAGAAGGTTTCGATGCAGCCGTTTTGGCCGCAATAGCAGGGAGGGCCTGGGCGTTCGTTCTCATCGGGCCAGGGGAGGGGGTTGTGGCCCCACTCTCCGGTGAGGGCGTTGGGGCCACAGAGGGGCTGGCCCTGGATGACGATACCGCCCCCCACCCCGGTGCCGATGATCACCCCGAAGACGCTGTTTTTTCCGGCTGCGGCACCGTCCGTCGCTTCGGAGAGGGTGAAACAATCGGCGTCGTTGGCCAGGCGAATGGGGCGGTTGAGCCGCTTGCTCAACTCCTGGTCCAGGGGTTGGCCGATCAGGCAGGTGGAGTTGGCATTTTTGATCAATCCGGTATCAGGAGCCAGAGCGCCGGGGATACCGATTCCCACCGGGGTGGGGGAGATGTGGGGGCCGGTGGCTATGTTTGCGGCGTTTTCCACCGCGTACACCAGCTTGACGATGGCAGCCACCGTGGCGGGATAATCCCCCTGGGGGGTCGGGGTGCGGATTCTGGCGGCGATGTGGCCGTCTGAATCCAGTGCCACCCCTTCGATCTTGGTGCCTCCCAGATCAATCCCGATGCGCATGGCTGTGTGATTCCCCTTTGGCATTTTCCAGATCAATCCCCGTGGGTTAAATCTCTGTGATTTCTTGCTGTTTTTCCGGAAACAGGTCGCAAAACTTTCGATTGTTTTTATCTCCTGCCCTGGCGGGTTTTGGCCCCAGGGATGACGTAAGCCTGCGGGTGTGGCATGATCATGCTTCCAATCCAGGTGTATCCTACAACAACGTTGGACGGCTTCCCCAGTGAAATTTCCTGAAAAAACATCCGCTGCCGGTTTAAATTCTGGTGGGGAGGATGGGCTTGTGGCAGAGGGTTCTCTCGGCCTCAGACAAGCCCCCCATCCCGATGCTGAGCCCGTGCGCGCTGAGGAGGGGGTGAACTACTGGCGGATGGTGGATATCGAAACCCTGCGCACCCGCAAGGGGTGGAAAAAACGGGGCCGACGTATTCCCCAGGGGAGCCAGCCTGTCCGGCAGGTGGAGGAAAACGGCCACACTCTGGATCTCTACGCCCCGGACCAAACCTACGATGAAAGGGCTTGGTTGCATCTTCAGCGGGACCGGATTGCGGAGCGTTGTCAGAGCTGGAAGCAGCGTTGGGAAGAGCTGATGGCTGGGTTGGCTGACTGGGAAGATTCTCTGGCTGACCAGCCGGGTGCGGAGGGGGAGTGGGCGCTGTTGGAGCTTTTGCGCCAGCGAGATACTTTGGTCGATGAGCGCCATGCCCTGGCAAAATCAGCCCAGGCTCTGGAGCTGGATCTGCCGATCCCCGAAGAAAATCCGTGGTTGCAGGCCATCAGCCACTATCGCGCCCACCGATTTAGCACGGCTCTGGCGGAGTGTGATCCCGATGCGGCGGATCTGGCCCGGGAGGTGGATGCCAAAATCACCCAGGGGGAGGCAGAGCACCCGGATCCCTATTATCTGCTCCCCTATTGGCACTATTACGGACGCTTTCATAAAGCCTTTGAGGCGGCCCGTTGGCAACGGGAGGTGACCGACGCCACCCAGGTGCATCGTTTTCATACGCTCTTCAGCGCCCGGGAGATGAGCCGTACCTTTACCCTCTATCTGGGGCCGACCAATTCCGGCAAAACCTATCAGGCGCTGCAACGTTTGGCCGAGGTTGAGACCGGCGCCTATCTCGCACCCTTGCGCCTGCTGGCTCTGGAGGTCGCCGAAACCCTCAATAAATCGGGGGTGCCTTGTAACATGGTGACCGGGGAGGAGCGAATCATGGTGCCGGGAGCCCGCCACACCGCCTCCACCATTGAAATGCTGCCGCTTTCCACCCGCTACGACCTGTGCGTGATCGATGAGGTCCAGATGTTGGGGGATGCTGACCGGGGGTGGGCCTGGACCCAGGCGATCTTGGGGGTGCAGGCCGCAGAGGTATGTTTGGTGGGGGCCCCCGAAGCCCAGCCTGCCATCGAAAAGCTGCTGGCGCTGACCGAGGAGAGCCGGGAAGTGATCCGGCTGGATCGTCTGGCCCCCTTGAAGCTGATAAACCAGTCCGTGAAGGGGTTTGATGATTTGGCCCCGGGAACCGCCATCATCGCTTTTTCCCGAGCGGGGGTGTTGGGGCTTAAGAACGAATTGGAGCGCAAGACCAAACAAAAGGTGGCGGTGCTTTATGGCGCTTTGCCGCCGGAGGTGCGCAGACAGCAGGCGGGACTGTTTGCCACTGGAGAGGCTGCTTTTCTGGTGGCCACCGATGCCATCGGCATGGGGCTTAATCTACCCATTCGTACGTTGCTTTTTGCCCAGGATCGAAAATTTATCAACCGGGAGGAGCTGCCACTGACCCCCCTGGAGGTGCGCCAGATTGCCGGTCGCGCTGGTCGTTACGGGCAAAATGAAGTGGGCTATGTGGGGGCTTTTCGCATTTCCATGGACCACATCCGCACCACTTGGAGCCAGGAACCTCCGAAGGTTCGCCGGGCGCATCTGGCCCCCAACCTGGAGCAGTTGCTGGCTATTTCTGCCCTGGTGGAGGGGAAGAAGGCCAACTCCTTGGCGCGTCTGTTTGCTCTTTTTGTACGCTCGGTGCGGCCTGATCCCAATGTCTATAAGCTTTCTGATCTGGAAGATCAAACCGTTCTGGCCCGCTTGACCGATCGCTATGCCAAGCTTGATCTGGCCACCCGTTTTGCCCTGTCGGCGGCCCCGGTTCCCTTGCGCGCCACCCAGGCGGTGACGGCGTTTGAAACCATGGTGGCGACTGTGGCCAGGGGGGGTGTGCTCACCCTGGAGAAGGCCTTGACCTCCTTGAGGCGGGGGGAGTGGTCGTTGGGGGAGTTGGAAACCGCCATGCGGGTGGTTAATCTCTATTGTTGGCTGCACTATCGTTTTGGGGATACCTTTCCGGATATCGACAAGGCCCAGGAGCAGCGTCGGCAGATCAACCGGGGGATTGTGGGGTTGCTGGAGCAGGGTAAGGGGATAGGGGAGCGGTGTCCTGAATGTCGCCGGGCATTGCCGGTGGGTCACCCCCATCCGTTGTGCGATCCCTGCTTTCGGGCCAAACGGGGAAGGGTGCCCAAGCGGGTGTTTGGAGAGCGGGGCAAAAGCTTTGGTGAAGGACGGCGGCGGCGAGGGGGGCGACCAAGGCAGCGCTAGGCACATCCAAGATAGTGGTCAGCGGTTGGGCTGGATGGAGAACCACGCATACCGTGACCACCAATGGTGTGGTCCAATCATCAGCCATTTTCAGGGGCTGAAGTGCAAGGGGGGCTCCCTTTGCGATGAAATATCAGTAGCGCGCCATAAAAGAGAGCGAGCTGATCAGTTTGTTCATGTCGTCCAGGCGGTTGATCAGGCGGATGATGATCAAATCTTTGATTTTTTCGCGGATTTCGGTACCCAGTCGCTCCATGAGGACGGCGTCCACCCGCAGAACAGTCAGGGGGACGTCGGCGACGATGTTGGAGATACGGGGTTGACCGGTGAGGAAAGAGACTTCACCAAAAAAGTCCCCGGGGTTAAGCTGGGCCAATACGCCGGACTTGCCGGTTTGGGTGACGCTGACGGTGCCGGAGATGAGAATAAAAAAGCTGGTATCCTTGGAGCCTTGGCGGATGACATACTCTCCCATCTTGAACTTTTTGACGTGGGTTTCAAAGCCGGCAAAGCGTTTTTTTTCGTAGGGGGTAAAATCTTTGAAGAACGACAGGCTTTCCATCATGCCAAGCAGTCTTTCCCGGCCTATGTTGCTTTCGGTTCCAGACATGACTCCGTTCCTCCCATGGATGAATTCAGAAGGGGACGACCCCTTATTGAGCTTAATTGATAGAAGCAACTATTCTATACCACTCTTGAGTGATGGCCTCGGAAAAAAAACCGGCTGCTTGGAAGTGTGGGGGTGGGGATGAATCTGGAGGGTCGGATAGTCCATCGCAGCCGGGGGGCTGGGGGGGTGATCGAGGTGGTGGATGAGGAGAGTGTGCGATTTTTGCACTTTGCCACCCCCCACAAGCAGAGCGCCATGGTATTGGACGATCCCAACCAGCTGGTGCTGCCCTACACCCGGCACATGATGGGGGCGCTGTTGTTTGGAGAGGCTCCCAGGCGGGTGTTGATGGTGGGCTTGGGTGGGGGATCGATGGCGCGATTTTTGTTGCACCATTTTCCCGAGTGCCGGATGGATGTGGTGGAGCCCAGCCGCCGGGTGGTGAGGGTGGCGAAGCAATTTTTTTCCATCCACGAATCCACCCGCCTGGTGGTGCATTTGACTGATGGCGCCCGGTTTGCTGCCAACGCTTCGAGCCGTTTGCATGGGGCCTATGATCTGATCCTGGTGGATGCCTTTGATCGTGAGGGGATGGCCTGGTCGGTTTACAGTCGGACTTTTTTTGATGATTGTCGTTTGCTGCTCAGTCGGGGTGGGGTGATGACCTGCAATCTTTCCAGCACCAACTGGGGGGATTTTAAAATGGTTTTGGATCGGGTGACGGAACGTTTTTCGGGGGCGGTGTTGAAGCTGCCGGTGGCCCACTCCAACAACGAGATTGTATTTGCTTTCAACGATCCCGATTTTTCTCCGGATTGGCACGGTGTACGGGTGCGGGCGGTGGCGTTGGAGGCCCATTTGGCTCCGGAAATGCAATGGGGGTTGGACTTTTCGGCATTTATCCGCAAAATGATTCGAGTCAACATTCCTCTTTGGCGGCGTTTGCTGCCCTTTGGGTGAAGCCATGGGACGATTTTTGTTCGGTGTGATCGTGCTGTTCGGGGCCACTTTTACAGCCTGGTATCAGTGGGGTGGGGAGTGGCGGGGGTTTGAAATGCTGGGGGTTTCAGACCGGTTGGTCAAGCTGGAGACCGGGCGGGAATCCCTGCGTGCCAATTTAAACCGGGTGGCTAAGTTGCCGGTTAAGTTGGTGGAGTTGGAGGGCCGGGTTGGGGCGCTGGAGGGCAGGACCAACGAGGCGTTGACGGCGCGGATTGCTTCTCTGGAGGCGATGCTGCCCCGACTGGTGGAGTTGGAAGAGCGTATAACTCAGGTTAAGCCCAGTGGGGTGCGGGTGGAGAGCGGCACCATGAAGGTCAAGCGGGAGGATGCCCAGTGGAAGCTGGAGGATCTTTTTTCCCGTCGCCGGGTGTTCAACAAGCGAGTGATTTTTACAGAGCCCTTTCCCGAGGCTCCCAAGGTGATTTTAGGGGTTACTCAGCTGGATATGGGTAAGCAGATCGATCAGTTCCATGTTTTAGCAGCGGATATTTCCGTCACCGGTTTTTCCATCCGTTTTCAGACCCAATCCGATACCCGCATCAAAGCCGCCACCGTGGACTGGCTGGCCCACGGCAGTCAAAGCAGCGCCAATAAATAAAACTGGTTTTTTTGTCCTGTTTTCCAAATGAGGGGTATGGCACTCTGTGTTACAATTAAAGATGTTTCAGAGCGGCTGCTTCCTCCGTTTCAGGAGATATCTCCATGCAAGGCCCTCCCCCTTCCGGCCAATTCATGGGCAAGTGGTCTGGCGAATATCCTGCCTCCTTTAGTTGGCATCCCCTGATTGACCATTGTGCCGATGTCGCGGCCTGCTTCGAATCCCTGCTCAAAATTCCCCTGATTCGCAAACGCCTGGCTCGATCCTGTGGCAAGGGGGATCTCACTCCCAGGCAGATCGCCCGGCTTTCGGAGCTGGCGGCTTGGCACGACCTGGGGAAAATTAACCGAGGTTTTCAGGAGCACCACAAGGGAGAGATGGCTCAACGCCGTGGGGGGCATGTGGGGGAGGCGGGATATCTGATCGAAAAATGTTTTCTGCGAAAGGATATGGGGTCCACCTCAATCATTCCAATGGTTTGGATAGAGTATGAATAATTCAATCGATTGGTATCAATCGTGCAAACTGAACTGACGGGTTGGTCATTTTTTGATCTGAAACACTCTATCGTGGGAGATGCCGTATGTCCGTTGAAGGAATTTTACAGGAGTTGACCCCCATTTTTCAGGAGGTGTTTGATGACGGTCAACTGGTGGTTACCGAAACGCTGAGTGCCAATGAAATCCCTCAGTGGGATAGCTTGAGTTACGTTCAACTTCTGGTGACCATTGAACAGCGGCTACAAGTCAAATTCAATGCCTCCGAAGTGGGAGAATTGAAGGATGTATCGGACTTGGTGCGGGCTATCGTTGCCAAACGTTCCGGGTAGCAGGGGGGTGATCAGACCGAAAGGATGAATCACTTGATAAAATAATGAGGCTCTGCCATGGATGAGTTTCGTTCGTTCTCTGGGTTGGTTTCTTCCAGGCAAGCGCCATGAAGCTCCAGTCGGCTGAGCTGTTCCAATAAACAGACGCACTGGCTTGTCGATTTTCAGTTTTGATGCGGGCAGCCAGGTTTTGCTGGACGACTCGTCTCATCACGATACGATCACCGATGATTGTGAGGTGCCTGCCTGTTTGATCGGGCTGGAAATCGATGCTGAATGCTCCCCTGTCTTGGGTTTTCCCAGGGAAACGGTAAAGGCTGGATGAGCCCAACGCCCTTATCAGAATTCTGATAGACCCACGCCCCAACGACAATAACCCATTGTAAACCCCAATGCTTCCCCACTCAATGGCGGAATAGATCTCTTATCGCCTTTTCTGTTTGTAACGATAGGTCAAAAACTCACCCTGTTGTAGGAAAATGTTATGTTGGTATCTGTTGTTGAATATGAATAGCAGGGGTTTGGCTCGATCCTGAAGCGTGTTTATTGTGAGTTGTTTTTACTGATGATTGGGTTGTTGATTTTTAGTTCAACAAGTCGATGTCGATGTGGTTAATTTTGCGGGTGTTGCGTTAACATCATTGACATTGTTTTATTTTTGACAGAAACTGTCGAGCCTCATGAGTAAACAGTATTTCAATTGATGTGATGATTTTTTTGTAATGTTTTGTAAATGTCGGTGTGTGTAAGAAAAGAGAATCTTACTGCTTCAGTCGCTGGTTTTCCTTTTGACGCTATAAGATAGATGTTTGTGAATATTGTTTTTTTTATCCTGGGGTCGTGCAATTTTTTTGATTTGTGAGAGGGGAGTGCTCAGTCAGTCTGGACGAGATGCTGGGATAGTCAGTTTCAGGCATGGAGGTTGGCCAGAATGGGATCTTGGTAAAAAATAACAAGCTGTTTGCAGTAGAGGCTATTTGTTTGCCAAAAGAAAATAGAAAGGAATATTTTTTTTGTCTAGAGGGGTGGGGAGTATGGCTTGGTGGAGAAATAAATGCGTATCTCAGAACGTGAGCCCGGTAAAATTGTGGTCGCTCCAAAAGGAAAAAAATTTACCTACGATTTGCAGCGCTCCTTCAGGAAAGCGTTTTACAAGAAAAAAACTGGACTAAGATATGTGATTGACTTCAAAAATATAGAGTATATTGATAGTATGGGTGCTTATATGTTGCTCATGCTACGAGAGCATAACAATAAAGGCGATGAAAGTCTTCAGGGAGAAGTGCGGATAATTAATGCGAAGAAGCCAGTCAAGAAAGTTCTTGCTTCCTTAAGGATAGATAGTCTCTTTTTTGTCAAATAGTTTTTTTTGATGGTTTTGATGTGTTTTGTTGCTTGGTGTGAGGTGATAAGTCAGGTGTGGTTTTCTTGACCCTCATGACTGTCTTGATTGACTAAGTAGGGCATTTTTTTGTTGGGGCTAAATTCAGTAGTGTTGAATTCGCGGTAAAAAGCAATCCTGCCTGGGAATTGCTTCCTGCTCTACCTGTCATTCTATTTTAGTTCAAGCGTAACATCAGAAATAAAACTCGGAAGGGATTTTATTCTTTTATCCCCAACGCCTTGGCCATGTTGAGGAGAGATGTGTGGGCTTTTTTATAGTCAAGCCTGTCGATCTCATTTTCTATAAAGCGCATCATTTCGACGATATGAGGAGGGGTGTTCGTCAATAAGGGTTTGAGCGTGTCAAAGGTGGCCAAGCTTTTGTATTCGTTCCCCTCAATCTGTCGGAGCAGGCTTTTAATCAGGGGAGCAGCCTCAGTGAGATCCAATGGGGCTGCTTCTGTTTCAGGCTGGCCTGCTCTACTGGCAAAGGAGGGGGGGCGTGTCCCGTTGTGGTAACCTGGAAATGGTGGTTACTAAGTCAGTAAAACATTTTCAGACCAAAAAGGCTGTCAAGTCTTATTTGCGGCAGGGTGCTGAATAGTCTGAAGTTTCACCGATTCATGTAGCTTTGGATCATGCGGCCAAGCCCAACAACACGGATACCAAAGGATTTCGTGA
>JADFZT010000109.1 GCA_015232395.1 Magnetococcales bacterium
GGACCACATCTCCGCCCTGAGCAGCTATCTCCAAGCCCTGGCCACCCTGGATTTTGCCGTGGGCCGGGAATTTTCAGGAGCTGATACCCTCGCTATCGAGTGATCAAACAGCCTCTCCATTTCAGAAGGTTGGATCCCACCTTCACAGTGACATTTTATAACAATCTCCATATCATGGTGATCATGTAATCCTGGGAAATCAGACGGAAGGTGATGGCGTGATCACAAAAGTTCATTTGGAGAATTTCGGCCCGTTACGCAATATTGAGTGGGGCCAGTTGGGAAATATCAATTTAATCATTGGCCGGAATGGGACGGGCAAGACATTTTTACTCAAGGCCCTCTACTGCGCCATACGCTCTGTGGAGGCTTTCGGACGGGGAAATGATAACCGCCGTCTGGAGGAAATCCTGGCTGACAAGCTCTACTGGACCTTTCAACCGGAAAAAATTGGTGATCTGGTCTCCAAGGATGGAGATGGCCGACTGTCTTGCGATATGGATCTAGACAATAAACATCTATTCTATGAATTTGGTCGCAGTACAGAAAAATCCCTTAAAAAAATCCCCACCAACATCCAACCCGGGAAGAGACCTGCCAACTCCATTTTTCTCCCTGCAAAAGAGGTACTTTCGCTACATGGTATCATACTGAGAACCCGGCGCCCCGATCATCAGGAGTTCGGCTTTGACGACACCTATTTCGATTTGGCCAATGTACTGACAGACTTGCCAAGCGGTGGAAAAAATTTCCAGGAATTCAAAAATTCGAGGAAACAGCTGGAAGAGATTATCGGGGGTAAGTTGGAATTCGACGAAAAGAGAAATCGCTGGCTGTTCAAAAAAGGCCGCTCCAAATTTCCCATTGGCCTGACTGCTGAAGGCATCAAAAAAATCGCTATTTTAGATATTTTGCTCGGTAATCGTTACCTGACCCCGGAGTCGGTGATTTTCATCGATGAACCGGAATCAGCCCTGCACCCGGAAGCCGTATCCAAATTTCTGGACATCATCACCCTCCTCGCCAAACGAGGCGTGCAGATTTTCATGGCCAGCCACTCCTACTTTGTAGTCAAAAAACTTTACCTCATTGCCCAAAAGGAAAGGCTTTCCATCCCTCTTCTCCATGAAGCGGACGGGGCATGGCATCAGAGCGATCTGAAGGATGGGTTGCCGGATAACAGCATCATTGATGAATCAGTCAGGCTTTATGAAGAAGCCATAGACTTGGCACTGCTATGACCATTGAACCCATCATTGAATCAGGCATGACCTTTATCGGCTTTCCGGAAGAAGCGTGCTTTCGAATTGAAACAAGCACTGCTTATACACGCAGACAGCAAAACAGACCCATCCCTGAATTTTTACTGCTTCGGGATAGCCAAATCTGGATTATCGAAGCCAAATCAAGCTCTCCCAATCCCAACAACCCTGCCAGTAGAGAAAGCCTGACATCTTTCGCTGATGATATTGGTCAGAAGATGCACAATGCCATTCTGATGTTCCTTGGGCTTCATTTGGGCTGGCACGGACCATTTGGGAAAGAAATGCCAACGACCTTTCACAACCTTGACCTCAAAAAGACCCAATTCAAATTGATTCTGATCATCAAAGGACATAAAAAAGAGTGGCTTCCTCCGATTAATGATGCCTGCCGTACGGCTCTATCAAAAATCATGGGAATCCTGGGACCTCCTCCCTACACCGTTGCCGTCATCAATGACCAGATGGCAAAAAAACATAACCTCATCCAATAACACCACCCCTCTGATTTTCCACCGCTTCACCTGATGCGGAACATGGCCAGCCTGCCCCTTCACCAACCTCAAAACTGAAAATAGATGAAGGGTCTATATCCCAAAGGCACGAAGGAGAGCGCTACCCCAAAGGCTGCTCCCAACAGCACGCTGTAGAGCCTGAAGGGAATACGCTCGCTCAAGGCGGGCAGATCCCAGCGGGAGGCCAGCCAGTGGGCCACACCAAGAAGGGTCAGCACTCCGAAGGGATTAATCCCTAAATTTTCCACCCCCTGGGCAGAAAAAGTGAGATAGACCCGCAGCATCTCAAGAGCAGTCGAGAGATCCTGGGCGCGGAAAAAAATCCAGGCCAAAAAGACCCACCAAAAGGTAAAAACCATCCCCAGGGAGTGGCGGATGAATCCTCCAACCCCGTCCCCTGCCCCAACCTCTCCCCGGAACGAAATCCAAGCCCGATGCCCCACCAGCGCCACCCCGTGCAAGCCCCCCCAAATCACAAAATTCCACGCCGCCCCATGCCAGAGTCCCCCCAACAGCATGGTGATCATCACGTTGCGCATCGCCTGCAACCGGCCACCGCGATTCCCCCCCAGAGGGATGTAGAGATAATCCCGCAGCCAGGTGGAGAGGCTCAT
Organism: Magnetococcales bacterium; assembly: GCA_015232395.1. NCBI lineage: Bacteria > Pseudomonadati > Pseudomonadota > Magnetococcia > Magnetococcales > Magnetococcales bacterium. Next base: position 2,392 of record JADFZT010000109.1, read on the forward strand.
GTGCCAGCGCCGCCAAAAGTCGGTCAAGCTCGAAGCCAAATAGGGGGCGTTGAAGTTAACCGGCAGGCGATAACCCAACAGCCCCGCCGTGGCAATGGCCATATCCGAATAGCCGGAAAAATCGCAATAGATCTGCACCCCATAAAGCAAAATCCCCCCCCAGATGGCGCTGGCGGAGTAGAGTCCGGGATCGGCAAACACCTGATCCACGAAGGGGGCGATATTGTCGGAAACACCGGCTTTTTTGATAAAACCGATCAAAAACAAGGTCAAACAGCTCCGAACCGCCACCTTTGACCATCTTCGGGATTGATCCAACTGGGGCAAAAAGTGGCTCGCCCGCACGATAGGCCCCGCCACAAGCTGGGGAAAAAAGGCCACAAACAGCGCCACATCCAGGGGATTTTTACGGGGCTGAAGCTTGCCCCGGTAGACATCGATGGTGTAGCTCAAAGTCTGGAAGGTATAAAAGCTGATCCCTACCGGCAGGACAATCTCCAGGGTGGTGTGGTTGAGAGCCACACCTAAGGAATTAAACAGATCCACCAGCGAAGCGGCAAAAAAGTTGAAATATTTAAAAAATCCCAGCACCCCCAGATTGGTAATCAGGCTCGCCACCAGCCAGCCCCGCTTGCGCCCCTCATTGGCAGCCCCGGGGATCCTGAGAGCCGCCAGATAGTCCACCACCGTGGAGAGGAGGATCAAAGAGAGAAAGCGCCAATCCCAGGCGGCATAGAAGAGATAGCTCCCCCCCAGCAAAACCATCTTGCGCCAGGTATTGTTGCGCAAGCTCCAGTAAATGGCCCAGAGCACCCCGAAAAAAACAATAAAACGAAACTCCACAAACAGCATCGCTACCTCCCCCGGGCTTGCATGTCAGGACAGATTTCCTGGGCCAGAAGGCGGGAAAAAAGGCTCGCTCCCGGACGATTCAAGTGTCCCACATCAAAAAAATGGGACCAGTCGAAAAGCTCTGGCCACTTGTCAGGCTGGTTGAAATTCCAGGCGGGCAGATTGGGGTTTTCTTTGGCCGCTGTTGCCAGGAGGGGGCGGGAGGTCAGGTGGGTTACGTAGGATGGGACCATCACGATACCAGGCTCAACCGCCATCTCACGGGTGCGATCCAAAAGCGGCGCCAAGCGTTTATACTGGGCCGCCCCGGAACGCTCATCCACATCCCGATGGGCCCTCCCCCGGGTGAGCACCTTATCCCGATAGCTTTTGAGGTCACGCTGCAAAAACTTGTCGTGGCGCTCAGCAAATGAGGGGTGGGTTTCCGAATCAGTGGAGAGGAACCCCCTGTGGCTGGTATCGGTCAAGCGATAACCGTTGCCGCTTTTGCTGTTATCCATTGGAAAAAAATAGGCCGAGCCTCTGCCGATTCCCAGCTGCTCAAACAGAAACGAACCCAACAATCGATAGAGCCGAACCACCCGTTCCCGGGTGGCCAAAGGGGATTGCCAGAGATCTTTGGCTGCCAGGGGCAGGTTGGACCAGGTATTAAAAAAACGCATACGGTGGGAGCCCCAGTTCCAATCGAAATAGCGGGGCAGAGACATCTGACCAAAAAGGATCCATTGCAGACGCTTCGGTTGGCTCTCCCGGATGCGATCCAGCAGATAGAGCCCCTCCACCGGCGTCAGGAGATTGACCCCAAAGTTAAAGGAGCGCACCGGGCATCCCAGACTCACCATCTCTGAGTCAAACACCAGGGGATCGATGTTGCGATAGATGCGGCTGGTACCCATGAAGATCAGATCGATCTCATCCTTTTGGGTCAGGAATAGATCAATCTTGTCATCCATCACCCCCAGATGATCCGGCCCCGCCCACTCTTTCATGAAGCCGTTGAGGCTCATGGAAACCGCAAAAAGAGAGAGCAAAAAGAGGAAAACAGCCACCATCCCCTGCCAAATCCGAATCTGCTCTCCCCCCCCGGCTCCTGCCATCTGATTCCCCCTCATGGATCCCCTTCTCAGCACGACCTCATAGATGACCAACACGCGACCAACCAAGCCACACCATCCCCTCAATGGATCAATGGCCCTCCTCAACCCCAACAAGGACCATCTGAAAACGCTCTCAGAGAATGGGGTCACACATCTCCATCAACATGATAAACTTGCCATCAACCCCATCTGCTCTAGCGAAATGGATACCAACCCGAACCCCACGATCATGGCAGCCACCCCCACCCCACCTGTCGATCACCCTCCCTTTGCGACCCCTCCCCCGGATCCGGAGTTGGCGGGGGCGGCTCTGTGTACCCATTGTGGCTATTGCCTGCCGGTCTGCCCCACCTATCGGAGCGCCCTCAACGAGATGCAATCCCCCCGGGGCAGAGTCTCCATCGTGCTGGCTTTGCAAGGGGGGCGATTACAGGCAGAAGAAGCGGTGGCGGCTCTCTCCTATTGCCTCAACTGCCGCGCCTGCCATCCGGCGTGTCCTGCCAATGTGCAACCGGTACAGCTCATTCAAAAAGTCCGCTCCCGGGCCCCTGAAAAAACGCGCCTGTCAGCCCGACTGCTGCATTTCATCACCAACCGCCCCCGCTGGACCGCCTGGCTTGCCAAAATGATCCAATTTTATGGCCAAAGCGGGCTGCAATCCGGCGTGCGGCGTTTTCGGCTGCTGGTTTTTTCGGCCACCCTCACCCGGCTGGAAGGGCTGATTCCGCCATGGCGGGCACCGCTCACCCCCTTGGCCAATCCAGCATCTGCCTTTGAACCCCTCCCCTCTCCGACCAATCCCCGGCCCCGGGTAGGGTTGATGGCTGGATGTCTGGCCCGACTTTTTTATCCCGGGGTGGAAAACGCCAGCGTTCATTTACTCACCCAGATGGGCTTCGAAGTGGTGCGGCCCCCGGATTTTGGCTGCTGTGGGGCATCGGATCTGGAGGGGGGCAAGCGTGGGGATTTATTCAAAAAAGCCCGTTCGAACCTATTGGCCTTCGAGGCGTTGGAACCCCTGGAAGCGATCATCTGCGACAGTGCCACCTGTGCGGTTACCGCCCGGCAGTATGGAAAAATTTTGGCGGATGATCCCCAATGGAGAGATCAAGCGGAACGATTTTCCGCCAAGGTGCAGCCCCTCTCCCGCTTTCTGGCTCAAAACCATTGGCCCCGGCACCTTACCCCCCATGATCCCGGTTTGGGCGAACTGACTTTTCATGATCATTGCCAAACACAAAATGAATTGGGCACAATAAAAGAACCCCGGGCGCTTTTGGGGGCTCTACCTGTTAAACTGAAGGAACTGCCTCGGGCCGAACGCTGTTGCGGTGCCGGGGGAGAGACCATGATGCGCCATCCAGATGCCAGCCGGGAGATCCGCCGGGATAAATTGGCCGCCATCCAGGCAAGCCAAGCCGATACGGTCATCGGCGAAAATCCGGGGTGTTTACTCAATATCGAAGCGGGTCTTGTCCAGGAAAAATCCCCGACCCAAGTGCGACATCTGGCAGAAGCCCTTTGGGCCGCCATGAATAATCCGATAAAATCCAAATTTGAACAGCTATGAACGACCCCACACCATCCAAGGAAGAAATGAGGTCTGACATGAACACCACAAAGCTATTTTCCCTGTTTGCCATCTCCCTGATGCTGGGTTTTGCCGCCCTTTCGGTATGGCCCGATGATGCCGAAGCCCGCCGATTTGGTGGCGGCAGCTCTTTTGGCTCCCGGGGTTCCCGCAGCTTTTCCACCCCCCGACGCGCCACCACCCGTAGCGCTACCAGCCAGACGACCTCCACCTCCCGTAGCTCCACCTCCACCTCGGCTCTAGGCTCCACGGGCCGCTCCGGATTCGGCAGCGGGCTCATGGGAGGCATCGGCGGCTTCATGCTGGGAGGCTTTTTGGGCTCCATGCTCTTTGGCGGTGGTGGCGGTGGTGGTATGGCAGGGGCTGGCGGCGGCATGGGTGGCGGCATCGGCCTGCTGGAAATCCTCCTCATCGGTGGGGCGATCTGGTTTATCCTCCGCTGGGCACGCAAGCAGAAGGAAGCCACAGCCGGACCCATGGGGGGGCAGCAAGATTACCAACGCCAATCCCTGGAAGGGGGGGATTATGCCAACAACCCCTACGACGACAACGCCCCCCTCCCCGGCAGCTTTTCTACCGGAGAGACACCTCCCGACGAAATAACCCAAGGACTGGACCACATCATCGCCATGGATCCCAAATTCCATGAAGGTCAATTTTTGGAGGGAGCCAAGATGGCTTTCCAGCAGATTCAGGAGTCCTGGAGCGACTGGAGCGTAGATCGCCTGCAACCGCTGCTGACGGATCGGACCTGGGCAATGGTTCAAAAACAGGCCCAGGAAGCCAAAGAAGCCGGGCGTCGGGATATCATCGAAAAGATTCAATTTACCGATACCGTGGTTTCCGAAGCGTGGCAGGAGTCGGGGGAAGATTGGATCACCGTTCACTTCAAGGTCAACATGGTGGAATATTCCACCGACGTTGCTGGCAAGGTGACCGAGGGTGATCCCAGTCAGGCCCAGGATGTCGAGGAGTATTGGACCTTCACCCGTCCGGTGGGCAGCCAAAATCCCAACTGGAAACTCGCGGCCATCCAGCAGCCCGGTGAGGTGGCGAGGGCCAGCCAGTGATCGACAGCGCCCTACAGCGGTTTGTTTTTTCCTTTCTGGTGGTGGTGCTGGTGGCCTTTGGGCTGAAGTCCTGTTTCAGCCCACGGCCCCCCACCTCCCTGGAAGGAAAAGATCTCCCCCTCGCGCTGGTCCCCTGGTCTCCCCTGGAAAAACAGCTCCTGGGGAGCAAGGGTATCACCGAGTGGGGTCAGGCCCTGGCAGGGAGCGCCCGATATTATGCCAAGCGTAACCCGACGGCTGAATACACCTTTGGCAAGGAGATCGTCACCGCCAAGGCGTTGGCCAAGGCGACCCTGGCCCTCAGTGAAGTCGCCAAAAGTGGCGACAGCCAAAAGGTATTCGACCACCTGGGCCGCCACTTCCGGCTATTTAAATCCCCTGGCCGGGAAAAACAGAAAGATGTCCTGGTCACCGCCTACTATGAACCCCTCCTTCACGGAGCGCGCACCCCCTCGGAAACAAACCACTATCCCCTCTATCGCCGCCCCAAAGATCTCTTGGAGGTCAAGCTCTCCGACTGGTCCAACGACTATGGCGCCAAGCGTCTGATGGGGCGTCTGGAGGGGAAACGACTGAAACCCTACTTTGATCGTCAGGAGATTGATCAGGGGGGGAAGCTCAAGGATCAAGCCCTGGAGTTGGTGTGGGTGGACGATCCGGTGGAGGCTTTTTTTCTGCACATCCAGGGATCGGGCCGGGTGAAACTCACCGATGGGGAGACCATGCGGGTGGGGTATGACGGCGCCAACGGCAGACCCTACCGCTCCATTGGCAAGCTGCTGATTGATGAGGGTGAAATTCCCCGCAAGGAGATGAGCCTGCAAGCCCTGGAAAAATGGCTGGCTGAACACCCCAAGGAGCAGGATCGGGTGCTCAACTACAACCCCTCCTACGTCTTTTTCCGTGAGCTGGATGGCCCGGCTGTGGGCAATATCGGCGTCCCCCTCACCCCCAACCACTCCATCGCGACTGATTACCGCCTCTTTCCCAAGGGGGCTCCAGCGATTTTGGTGACGGAACTGCCCCGCTTTTCAGAGGATGGCCAAAAAGTGCTCCGGTGGGAGCGGGTCACGCGATTGGTGGTCAACCAGGATACCGGGGGGGCTATTCGGGGAGCGGGCCGGGTGGATCTTTTCATGGGGTTTGGCGAGGAAGCTGAACGGGCCGCCGGGATCATGAAACAGGCGAGATCGGAGCTTTATTTTTTGGCACCCAGAAAAATTCCGGCCATTCACTGAATTCACTGTTTCCATCATCACAAAAAATGGCTAACATATCGCTATTATAAACATGCTTCACAGCAACTGCTTGAAGATGCTTTTATTCCACAGTTATTCCCGCACCCTGATCCCCGTTATTCCGACCACTTGATCACTGTTATTTCCGTATCTTGATCAACGTTGTTGCGGAAGGTATCGACTTTATGCGTGGGAACGGCACACCGACTTCCCCATCAAAGTGGCTGACTTACTGGAGAAACAGCCTCCTGTGGGTTCTGCTGCTACTCCCTCTCCTGGCCATTCCTGCGCATGCTCAAGAAGCCGAAAAACTCCCCCTGGCCACGGTAGAATTCCCCCCCTTTCACTTTGAACGGGAGGGCAGGGTTATTGGTTTCATCACTGAAATTGTTGAGGCGGGTCTGAGGCGGATTGGCTATCAACCGGAGATTCAGATTTACCCCTCCAAGCGGGGTAAATATCTGGCTGAAAGAGGGGATCTGGCGGGCATTTTTGCTTTTACCATCAATCCGGAGCGGAAAAAGTCCTACCTCTTCAGCCGCCCTTTGGGCTGCATTCGAGATGTCTTTTTCAAGCGAAAGAAGGATGATATCGCCTGGGAGACGCTATCGGACCTCTCCCCCTATCTGGTGGGGGCGACCGAAACCTACAACTATGCCCCGGTTTTTTTAAACGCCATGCGCTCCGGACATTTTCAAAGCGACCTGCTGATCAACAGCCATCCCGAGCTGCTCCACCTGCGCAAGATCACTGCGGGCCATATCGATCTGGCCATCTGCGAACTGAGCGTCTGCTCCCACCTGCGCAATGAAAACGCCCCGGAGTTCGACACCCTGGATTACATCCCCAAGGTGATTGGCCCGGTGCGGGGTTTTCATCTGGGTTTTTCCCGGGCTTGGCCGGAGGCTGACACCTTACGCAAACGCTTTGATCAAGCAGTCATCGCGCTGAAAGAGGAAGGGGTTGTGGCTGGCATCTACCAAAAATATGGCATCGCGCCATGCCTTCGAAAATGGCCTTATTAATCCTGATCTAGTATTGAAGGAGCCTTAATCTCTCGCCTTGATTCACCGAAGGCTGCTCCCCTCATTCTCGAAGCAGGCTTAAAAACGGACATACTCCCAAGCTCGTTTCTCTTTTTGAGGCTTTTAATCTCCAGAGTCAAATCATACTTATCCTCTTCGTATTTTTCCTTGATGGACTTGATCTCATCCCTGACCTCCTTTCTGATCTCATCTCTGATCTCATCTCTGATCTCATCTCTGATCTCATTCTTGATTTCGTCCCTAAAATCTTGTATGTTTATTTTGGTAAGGTGTGGTGAGGCGTGATCGTGCTCTTCTATCATTTTTGTACTTTCTTTGTTGGCAGAAGTCAGCGCATCGCTTCGTGACATTCCGCTTGCTTCATTCAGATCGTCAGCTGAAGCGAGTTTAGACTTACCACCACTCTCCATTTTAGTATTCTTCATCCCCCCCCCTTATTTGCACATCAAAAAAACTTATTGGCCACTAATATTTTTTTGTACACTAACATATCTCACAGGTTTTGTCAACAGAATTATGTGCATAGCGCAATTGGGTTTGAATATGTGCTACTGTTTTGAATTGAAACAAATCTCTACGTAGAGATTTTAAAAATGAAGGGTCAACTTTACTCGCATCCAAGGTAAAGTCCATATCACCCGTTACATCATATATCTGAACCTCCTTATATTCGTTTTTTTGAAGAATGCATTTTTTGAACTCCTCTTTAAACTCATCTGTTGTTCTACGGAGACGCATATGAAAAAAACATGACATATTGCTTTTCCGCCAGCTTTTCGCCTTTACTTCATCATCTGGCAGAAAGCTGGCTGCGATATGGGTGTTGGTTTTTTGTACAAGAGGATGATCTTGTAACCAAGCTATAATATCTAGACTATTTCCGACCTGCTCAGGCTTTAGAAGTATAACTAAATCCTCCCAACCACTTGACAGAAAAACGCCTCGGAGAGATTTTGCAAAGGAAGTTTGCGGTTCAATACTGGAAGGAATATCAGCACTAAGAACTTTGCTAAAAAGCCAGTTAAGAAATATTGACCGCATACCAGCGAACCACAGGCCAACCAAAACAACAAACGTAGCATCGTTAAAGGCAGGGTTTTTTACGATTGGTAATTGTTTGAAGTGCCTGCTGTTTTCATAGGGAAACAAAACCCGTCTCAACACTCTTCTTCTTGCATAGTATGGAAAAATTCGATTTTTGGATGTCTGACCAACCGTGGAGTCAGCTGGTGTATGAATAGACATGGCTGGATCTCTTGCCCCTTTGACGCCATCGGTAGGATCATAATAATCCTGCAGTACAATTCTGCTATACCGTCCAAGCATGGCCTGATTGTAATTTCCAGGCCACTCCTTGTCTAAATAATGATCAAGCGGTGCATCCTTAACTCTTGCTGGCGGGGCTAAGACCAAGAGATCCATCAAATAGGTGGACCGATGGTTTACTTGGGTCTGCTCCCCATCTCTGGACAGCACCTCTTTGTAAGATTTGAACAGGACATCTTGGGGTTGCATAAAAACACCCTGAAGAGGTGTCAAAGCTCGTTTCAGAGAATCGTAGTCATCTGCAGACTCCAAACACTCATTAGTAGAATCAATTTTTGAATATTGAGAAAGTTCCTTTAAATTACTGACTCTATTATATTGACATTCCCAACCAAGTCTTGTTTCTTCTGGGTCCAGACTTAAACAAGGAGTAACTTCCTTGGACAAAGTTTTCATCCAACTGGAACGTGCTTTTTGTTCGACTGCAAATTCAATCCTATTTGGCGGGGTCGTGTGAAGAAGATAGTCCTCCATAGCATAGCAGGAGTAAAGAGCTGGGACATGACCAATCCAATCAAGACGCCATGGCAGATCAGAAGCTCCAAATGGAATAGCGTTTTTCACCTGAAGGTTGAGACCTTTTAGAGAAAAATGTGACTCGAGGGCAGAGTAGACAGGGTCGTTTAAATCAGAAGCTGCAAACTTTTCCTCCAGAGTTGCTGTTACCCGCTTTTCATAAAGAGAAATAAGTGCAGGGGAAAGCTGCTGCTGCCAAATAAACCATGCAGGATCAGAGGCCTTTTTTGGAGATTTAACCAATTTCATTGATTTCAGGAAGCTGGCTGCGACACTTGCTGCATTCATATTTTTTGCGACAGCCCTTACCA
>JADFZT010000110.1 GCA_015232395.1 Magnetococcales bacterium
CCCTGGATTCCCGCATTCGCGGGAATGACGAAAAAAGTGCAACGGCATATGTCCAATTCTTGATTCGAATGGCTATAGGATTAGGATGAGCCGTGGGAAGGCACGTCCATCAAGCGTGACTGATTGGCCACTTTTAAACTGGAACGACTAGGGTGAAGCAGGTTTGGTTTGATCTGTTTTTTCCAGCATGGATTTAACCTTCACCAGTGCCTCCTCCAAATCATAATTTTCCATCAATTCCGTCACCCTCGCCATCTCTTCTTCCAGGGAAGTGCCCTCAACAAGGGGAGTGAGTTTTTCAAGATCACTTCCCGCTTCGCTGTCATAAGCCTCCAGATTGGTTCGCAATATTTCAAGCAAGGGAATGATTCGGGAGAGGTCCAGAGGCTGAGGTCCTGATGGCGTTTTTTCCTTCACCTGTTCTTCCAGAACGGCAAGTCCTGTCAACACCTCTTCCAGTGCCCCCAAAACCGTTGGCAAATGGGCTTCGATCTCTGTTTTGTTTTGCTCTGCACACCCCTTTTCCAGCAGGGCCGCCGACTCCTGTAGCGTGGTTGCGCCCAGATTGCCAGCCAACCCCTTCAGGGTGTGGGCCAGGCGGGTGGCTGTTTTCAGATTACCGCTCTCCAAAGCTTGGCGGATTTTTTCTTCGAACCCCGACTCCTTCCTGTAAAACTTGATCAATAGTTTGTGATAGAGGGAAACATTGCCCAAAACGGTCTTGAGCCCGGCGGCGGTATTGATTCCGGCCATCTCAGGGAGCTGTAACGGACTGTTTTCAGTTGGGGCCGGGGAGGAGAGTTGGGGGAGAGCGGCAGAGTCCACCAACCCTGAAGGGGTTATCCACCGGGCCATGGTGGCAAACATTTCCTGCACATGGATCGGCTTGGCGATGTGGTCGTTCATGCCAGCCGCGATCATCTGCTCCCGATCCCCGACCATGGCATTGGCGGTCATGGCGATGATGGGCAGTTGATTGAAAGCAGGCTGTTCGCGAATTTTTTCGGTCGTCTCAAAACCGTCCATGATCGGCATCTGAATATCCATCAACACCCCGTCGAAGGTTCCAGAGGCCAACTTTTCCAGAGCCTCCAGGCCATTGTTGGCCACCTCTGCTGTGACCCCTCCTCCGGCCAGCAGATCCAGGGCCAGCTCCTGGTTGATCTCGTTGTCTTCCACCAACAGCACCTTGGCCCCACGCAGGTTGGTGGCCATTTCTGCCAGGGACTGGAGGGGGTTGGGGGGTTTGTCGGTTCGAGGGCGCGCCTTGGCGTGGGTCTGAACCGTGAGTTGGATGGTGAAGAAAAAGGTGCTGCCCTGATCGGGTGCACTCTCCACCCCAATCCGGCCACCCATCATTTCCGTCAGATGCTTGCAGATGGTCAGCCCCAAACCGGTGCCGCCATATTTGCGGGTAGTGGATGAATCGACCTGGCTGAAAGATTTAAACAGTTTTTCCTGCTGTTCGGGGCTCATGCCGATGCCGCTGTCCTGGACCCAAAAGCGCAGCACGATTTTTTCCCCGTGGCGCTCCTCCACCGAAGCCCCCACCACCACCTCTCCGGAATCGGTAAACTTGACGGCGTTGTTGCCAAGATTGACCAGGATCTGTCCCAACCGCAGGGGATCTCCCACCAGAGCGGTGGGGAGTTGTGGATCGATTTGGAAACGCAGGTCGATCTTTTTTTCCCTGGCTTTGATGCCCACCAGATTGGCCAGGTTGTCAAAAACATCTTCGAGATAAAAATCGATCGCTTCTATCTCCAGCTTGCCCGCCTCGATTTTGGAAAAGTCGAGAATGTCATTGATGATCCTCAACAAGGATTCTGCGGATCGATGGACTTTGCTGACATAATTGCGTTGGTGATCGTCCAGGTTGGTCTGCAGGGCCAAATAGGACATGCCGATGATGGCGTTCATGGGGGTGCGGATTTCGTGGCTCATGTTGGCCAAAAAATCGGACTTGGTCTGACTGGCCGATTCCGCCGCCTCTTTGGCCTGGATCAAAGCGCTTTCCAAGGCCTTGCGGTTGGTGATCTCTGATACGGTGCCCACCATCCGGGTCACCCGACCATCCTCAGACCACTCCACCCCGGCTCCCTTGGAATGCACCCATTTCATCGTGCCATCCGGAGTGATGATGCGGTATTCCAGATCATATTTTTGATGCAGACCGGCCCGGTATTCGTGACCATAGGTCAGTACCCGCTCCAGGTCATCCGGGTGGAGCCGATCCAGCCAATCTTTTTGGAAGCGGGGAGCCTGGTCAGGAAGATAGCCATAAATTTCAGCCTCAATAGGGCTGCTGATCTGCTCGCCGGTATCGATATTGATGTCCCACAGACCCAGGCGACCGTTGGCCAAGGCCATCTGCAGGCGGGTTTCGTTATCCTTGAGGACCTTTTCCACCGCCTTGCGGTCGCTGATATCTTCTTTTACCGCCAGATAGTGGCGCACCACGCCATCGGGATCTTTCAACGGCGAGATGGTGGCAGACTCCCAAAACAGGCTGCCATCCTTTTTTCGGTTTAACAGCTCTCCAAACCAGACCTGCCCCGCCAGGATGGTACGCCACAATTCCCGGTACACCTCGGGGGCCACTTTCCCCGATTGCAGTAATCTTGGATTGAGTCCGATGACCTCTTCCTGTTCATATCCGGATACCCGGGTAAAGGCCGGGTTAACATAGTCGATGGTGCCTTTGGTATCGGTGATGATGACAGATGCCGGGCTCTGCTCCACCGCACTGAGCAATTTTCGGCTTTCATTTTCAGCTTTCTTTCTCTCCTGGATCTGACGGCGCAGGCTCCAGTTCCAGATCAGAAAGAAGATGACCACCACAGAGGTCACCAGCAGGATTTGCAGAATGGCTTTGGGGTCCGACCTCTTTTCCACGGTCACCGCCGACCATTTTCCCAGAATGGCCTGGCGCTCCCTTTTGTCCATGTGGTTGATGGCCTTTTCCAGCAGTTGCGCAAGCATCGGCCAGTCGCTGCGAACCCCCATGGAGAGATCCATCTGCAGGTGGGTATGTCCGGAAACCTGTAAATTGGTAAAGCCGCTCTCCTGAATGTAATGACCTGCCGTCAGCAGAGAGTCGACATAGGCATCTGCCTGATTTTGGGTCACGGTGAGCAGAGCATCCTGAACCGTGGCCACCGGCACCTGAATGATGCCCGGATAGGTCTCACGCAACACCTCCTCAAGCCAATAACTCTTGATCACAACGATCTTTTTCCCTTCCAGGGCGGAAAGATCATCGATAAAGGGGGACCCTTTATTGGTAAAAATCACCGCTGGCAGTGACAGATAGGGAGAGGTGAACGTGGTATATTTTTTCCGATCAGGGGTGGCCACAGCGGCTGAAAGCAGATCCACTCGATGGTTTTTGAGATCTTCGACCAATTGGGGCCAGGTTCGGCCGTGGGTGGGTTTGAAGGTCAGACCTAAAATATGTGAAAGGGCGTCCAGATATTCCCAGGCAAGCCCGGAAAACTGCCCCTGGGAATTCCTGAATTCGATGGGTGCAAAGGCCGGATCGGAAGCCACTTGAATGATGGGGTGGTGTTCAATCCACTCCCGTTCTTCCCGGGTCAATTCCAGGGGCGCGCGTTTTTGTTTGCTCTGGGCACCCGTCCACGCCTGAAGAATGGCGGTTCGTTCCTGGGGGGTGATGGCCGCCAGGGTTTTATCCAAAATATCGCGCAAAATCGGCCAATCCTTGCGCACACCGATGGCATTGATGGAAGCGGTCTGTTGGATGGTGGCATATTCAGCCAAATTGGTGATCAAGGTTTCCCTCGCAGCGTGGAGGGCGACGGCCCGATTGCCTATATAGGCATCGGCTTTCCCTTTGGAGACGGCCTGTAGCGCATCCAGGGTTTTCGGGTATTCCTTCACCCGAATTTCGGGGAACTCCTTTTTGAGGACGGAGACAATAAAAAAGCCTTTTTCCACCGCCACGCTTTGACCGGAAAGGCCTTTGAGAGTACCAGCCTGGGGGTCATCCCGACGGGCAAAAATGCTGTGGGGAACCTGGATGTAGGGGCGGGTAAAATGGAACAGATGTTCCCGGTCCGGGCGGGGGGTGATATCCATCAGGGCATCCAAACGTCCGGCTTGAACATCCCCATAAATCTGTTTCCAAGGGCCGGGAAAAATCTGCAATACATTTCCCAGACGCCTGTTCAGGGCTTGGATAAAGTCCACACCGATGCCATGGGGCAGGCCATCCTGGCTGACAAAATCCATGGGGGGCCATTGATCGTTGATGGCTATTCGGATGGTGGGATGCTGTTCAAGCCAGGCCCTCTCCTCAGGGATCAGGGTGTTCAGGGTGGGGGGTAAGGGGCCTCCGGATGAGGGGAGCTTGAGCGCCTTGGCTGGCAACCAGGGCTCGAACAGCCGCAGCTTTTGTGTTTCGGAAACAGCTCCCAGGACTTTGTCAAAAATGCTGGCCAGCTCAGGCCAATCCTTGCGCACCCCATAGCGCTGGCCATTGAGTCCAGCGCCATAAAGGGAGGCCACTTCCAGATTGAGCAGGCCGTTTTCCTGGGCCAGATGCAGGTTGATTCCCAGCACCCCGACATAGGCGTCAGCCTTGCCCGTGGCCACAGCCATGAGCCCTTCCAGGGCGGTTTTGACCATCAATGGTTTGACACGGGGGTGTTCATCCAAAATGGTTTGGGAAGAGGAATACCCCTCCACCAATGCGACCAAACGACCATCCAGGTGGGCTTCGGAGGTGATTTGATCTTCCCCTGTGCGGGTCATGATCACCAGGGGTGTGGGGAGATAAATGTCGGTAAAATGGACGAAGGCTTCCCGTTCCGGCCGGTGGGACATGGTCACCACCACATCCACGCTGCGTTCCCGCACGCCCTGGACAATTTCCGGCCACGCCAAGCCCGGGACCACCTCCATGGTGAGGTCCAGCTCTTCGCTGAGGAAGCGGCTGAACTCCATGGCAATGCCACGGTAGCGCCCTTGATCGTCACGAAAGCTGTAGGGGGCGTAGTCGGAATCGACCCCAAGGCGGATGTTGGGGTGGGCGTTTAACCAAGCTCTCTCCTCCTGGGTCAGGCCATAATCAATATGGGCGCGGCTCTCGGCTTGGCCAACACCGGGAGCCATTCCAAATAGAAAAAAGAATACAAAACCAAATAGATGTTTTTTCATGTCCGCAGCCGCTTAAACCTAAATCCGGCAGTTAGGCGTACGTACATGCCCCAGCCTCTTAATCCACCAAGCAAATCGGGAGAAAGTCTTGTGACCAATAAGGTGACAGCGATTTCTCCCAATTCACTATGCGAACCAATATTCTGCACCAGCCACACACGCCCAACTGCCGGATTTAGGTTAAACAGCTGAGGCCAAGAGAGAGGATCATCGAGGCAGGTTGCCGGTGTGAGGGGATGATTCAGGCAGGTTAAAATATTATTTTCTTTCAGGTGGGGCACTTTCAGGGGGTTGATGCCCATGCCTTGATCTGCAAATGGCGGGATGGCAGCGGGTGCAAAAATCTCCACTACTCCTTCAGGGGTATCGGGAGAGCTTATTTTTGCCATTATTTTTTCCCAAACATTTCAGTGACCTGAAGCCTATAGCAGTTCTATCTCAAAATTGGACATTTTTCCCTGACTCGTCATCCCCGCGAAGGCGGGGATCCAGGGAGTGATGATTGCCCTTAAGGAAAAACCAAATCTTCAAGAAAGACCGGTGTTTTGCTGAAAGTGAAGCAAGATTTGGAAAAGTTCGTGCCAGACACTCTGGATTCCCGCATTCACGGGAATGACAGCAATAGTGCAGCGGCATATGTCCAATTCTTGATTCGAATGGCTATAAAACAAAAGCGTTGGAAAAGAGGTGGATCGAAAAAAACAGCCACTATCCGACCCCGGTTTTTTTCCCCAACAGTTCATAAACCAATGGCAAAAGCTCTTTTCTGGTAAAGGGCTTGGATAAAACTTTGGCAGCACCAAGCTGTTTGATAATGGGGAGTGTTTCCGCTGCGGAGATGCCACGCCCCCCCCCGGAAATGCCGATGATTTTGATGCCTGGATGGCTTTTTCGCAACGCTCGCAACAGCATGATGCCATCTGTCTCCGGCATGAAAACATCGCTGATGATCAGGTCAAAATGGGTCTTTTCCAACAGGTGTAATCCCTCTTTCCCGTTGGTAGCGGTCTCGACACTCAGCCCCTCCATCAACAAAATTTCCTTTAAAAATCCAAGAAATTGTTCGTCATCATCGATGACCAGAATCTGCCCCATGTTCACTCCCTTGTTTGATTTGAGTATAAAGTGGTCATCATTCTGTGCCATTCTTGAAGGCGTTGTGCAATGTATTGGCCAGTTTTTCGATCAGAACAGGCTTTTGCAGGAGACCGGTGACGCCCATCTCCCGAATCTGCCGGGGGGTCAAAGAGTGGTCGTTTCCGGTGCAGAGAAAAATGGGCAAATCCGGTCGGAGGGAAAACATCCGATGGATTAGATCGCTACCTTTCATATGGGGCATCTCCTGGTCGATGATCGCTCCTTTGGCGCAGTCCACATTTTTCCGGAGCAGCTCAAGGGCCAGGTTGGGGTCGGAGTGAGCCAAGACATCGTATCCCAACCACTCCAACTGGGCCTTCCCCATCTCCAACAGGGCTTTATCATCATCTACCAACAGGATGGTCCCTTTTCCCTTGGGAAGGGCCTGCCTGGGGTTTTCAGCGGTTACCGGGGGCTTTTTTGCGGCGCCAGCTTTCGCCAGGGGTAGATAGACCCGGACCACGGTGCCTTTTTGTGCCTCACTTGAAATCCAGAGGGCTCCATCATGGTTTTTAACGATGCCATGCACCACCGAAAGACCCAGACCGGTTCCATGGCCGACATCCTTGGTGGTGAAGAAGGGGTCGATCACTTTTTCCAAGAGATTGGCGGGGATGCCACAGCCGTTATCCTCTACCGTCAAGAGGACATAGTGACCGGGATCAATGTGCAGGTCGTGGCTCAAGGGGGAAGCTACTTCGGTCTCCTCCAAGGCGATGATCAGCTCTCCGCCCTTTTGCCCCATGGCTGTGGCCGCATTGATGCAAAGATTCATCACGATTTGCTGGATCAAGGTGGTGTTGGAATGGATGACCGCTTTTTGGGCCACGATGCGAGGCTGAATGTGAATGTTGCCGGGAATGGTCGCCTGGATCAGCTTGAGGGACTCCTGGATGACAGGGGCCAATTCCAGGTTTTCGGTTTTTTCCTTGTCTCGACGGGCAAAAATCAAAATGCGCGCCACCAACTCCTTGGCGCGTATCCCGGCCTTGAAAACCTGGTCCAGGTGGTTTTTGGTCTGGGAATGATCAGGGACAGTATCCCGAGCCAGGTCAGTGTATCCGAGGATGGAGCCTAAAATGTTGTTAAAATCGTGGGCGATGCCCCCGGCCAAGGTACCGATGGCTTCCATCTTCTGAGATTGACGAAGCTGCATCTCCAGGCGATGGCGCTCTGTGATATCTGAAAGCAGGCAGTGGGTTTGGAGAAAATTTCCATCCGGATCCCGGGTAATGCGGCCTTCGAAAGAGACCTGAATCGCAACACCGTCGTGACGGACTATTTCAAATTCAACGCCATGGTTTTCCCCGGTTTTTTTAAATTCAGCAAACTGATTCCGAAACAGGGCTTGATCATCCGGAGGGAGAAAATCGCCAAACCATCGGCCCAGAACCTGTTGTGGCCGATCAAAGCCCAAGGTAGCCAGCCAGGCTTTGTTGACGGCAATCAAACGGCCTTCGGCATTCAAGGATTGGTAGGCCAGAGGGGCATTTTCGTAGAGATTGCGAAACCGGCTCTCACTCTCTTTTAATTTTTCTTCGGTTTGGACCCGCTCGGTGGTATCCCGCCCCACCCCACGGTAACCCAGGAGCTTTCCTGAGCTATCGAAAAAAGGGCGGCCACTGGATTCCAGGATGACCCGCCGGCCATCCTTGTGCAGATTGATGTTGACCAACCCTTCGAAGGATTTTTCAGACTGGATGAAAGCCTGGTACAGAGGGCGGATTCTTTCGGCCTCTTGTGGTGGCATGAGATCAAAGCCGGATTTTTGCCCTGTAATCTCCTCTGGGGTATAGCCCAGGATCTCCTCCACCTGGGGGCTGGCATAGGTAAAATGGCCTTCCAAATCCGATTCCCAGATCCAGTCCGAGGTGGTTTCCAACAGATCCCGATAGCGCTCTTCACTTTTTCGCAGGGCTTCCTGTTCCCGCTCAAGATCCTTGATTTTTTTATCCAGCTTGCGGGAGAGCGATTCCACATGCAGGCGATCCAACGGGGCCTTTTGATTCAGCAGGTTGGGCCTGGGAAGTTTTGATGCTTGGACTGAGCCCAGTATTTCCCGGATGATTGAGACAAAATGGTCGACCTCCAGGGGCTTGATGATAAAACGCGAAGCGCCCAGCTCCATGGCAAAGCGTTCATCTTTGGGGTCTGTGTAGGTCGCGGTATAAAAGACGAGTGGAATATGGCAAAGAGCCGCATCTTCCTTGATGGTCCGGCAGAGATCAAAGCCATCCATTTCCGGCATGAGGATGTCGGTGATGACCAGGTCGGGCTGTTTTTGGCGAATGGCGGCCAGGGCTTCCTTGCCATTGCTTGCGGTTTCTACCCCATACCCCTGGGATATCAAGACCGTTTGTGCCAGCAGTCGGGCATTTTCATTGTCGTCAACAACCAGGATGTTCACCTCTAATCCCCAATAATTTTTTGAATTTGAGAGACGACCTTTTCCGGATCTATGGGCTTTTCAATATAGCCGGTACAGCCGGAAGTCAGTAGCCGTTCCCGGTCACCGCTCATGGCCAATGAGGTCATGGCGATTACCGGAATCGGTTTTTTCCCCTGATCGCTCTCTTCCTGGCGGATACGTTGAAGAACTTCCGTGCCTTGAATGTCAGGGAGTTGGATGTCCAAAATAATAAAATCAGGCTGATTATTGCGCGCCATGGCTACCCCGTCCAGGCCGGTTTCAGCGCGTAAGGTAGCGTAACCGCTGGCTTCCAGAATAAAGGTGACCAGCTCCATGTTGTTGTCATCATCCTCAATGATCAACGCTGTTTTCATGGGGTTGCTCCCTGGCTGGAGGGAGGTGCGATCTGGCGGGCATCCATGGGAATGGTCAACATGAAAGTGCTGCCATAACCTTCCCGGCTGGTGGCCGACACCTTGCCCCCCAGAAGATCAGTAACGATCTTTCGGGTGAGATAGAGGCCCAAGCCGGTTCCGGGGGCATTGAGGCGGCGGGTGGCTTCCAGACGCACAAAGCTGTCAAAGAGGCGGGGCAGCTCTTTTTCGCTGATACCGACTCCCGTATCGGTCACCGCGACTTCCAAAAATCTCCCCGCCTGGGAAATATTCAGCATGATACGGCCCTGGGGGGTATATTT
Source organism: Magnetococcales bacterium (assembly GCA_015232395.1). Taxonomy (NCBI): domain Bacteria; kingdom Pseudomonadati; phylum Pseudomonadota; class Magnetococcia; order Magnetococcales; species Magnetococcales bacterium. The sequence goes on from JADFZT010000110.1 coordinate 9,423, forward strand.
GACCGCATTGGAGAGATAATTGAGCAGGCACTGCAAAAGGCGTTTGCGATCCGTCACCAGGGTTAAGGTTTCGGGATAGTTGGCCATCACCTCCAGCCCTTTTTTTTTCGCTTCCCCGGCAATGGTATCCAAGGCTTCCTGCACCACCTCTTCCAGTAAAATCTCTTCGGGATGGGTCTCCAGGTAGCCCGCTTCGATTTTGGAAATATCGATCACATCCACAATCAGCGCCAGCAGGTGTTTGGCAGAACCATATGCCCGGCCCAGATGATCTTTTTGGCGATCATTCAAAGGCCCGCTCATCCCCTGGAGCATGACGCCGATGAAGCCGATGATGGCGTTGAGGGGGGTGCGTAGTTCGTGGGACATGGAGGCGATGAAGAGAGACTTGAGCCGGTCCAGCTCTTTGAGGCGTTCGTTGGCGACTTCCAGTTTTTTGGTGTGGCTGTAGAGGCTGAGGTGGGTGCGGACCCGGGCCAGGACAATGGCGGGGCTGACCGGCTTGACCAGATAATCAACCGCCCCATATTCAAACCCCTTGGTTTCGTCTTCCAGCTCGGATTTGGCGGTGACGAACAGAATCGGGATGTCTCGGGTGTTCTTATCCTGTTTGAGAATCCGGCAGGTTTCGTAGCCATCTGTTTCCGGCATCATGATATCCAGCAAGATCAAGTCCGGGGGGGGGGTCGAATGGGCCGCCTTGATGGCTATGCGGCCATTGGTGGCCAGCTGAATCCGATAGAATGGACTGAGAATTTCCTTCAGGATATCCAGACTCTGTGGCTGATCATCGACGATCAGGACGGTTTTTTGGGTGGCTGGTTTCTGCCTGGCCATGGGGGTGATTCCCTCTGCTTGGTCAAATTCAAAATAAAAAGGGTGCCAAATCAAGTTTTAAAGCGGCAATGGCTGGTCTTGATGATTGTTTTGGTCCATTGGAAAACCATCTGCCCCCCTTTGACATCGAATCTTGGCGATGGCCTCTATCAGCGCCTCTCCAGAGAGTGTCAAGTTTGGCTGACAATCTGCATTTATGTGATGTTTTTCCCACACTTGCACCCCCCACTTTATCATAAATTTTGCTTTTCAGGTGAGATTATCAGCGATGATTTCGGATGGATTTTGATTTTTTGGCCAGAGGTCCAGCCCAACCCTTCTACTCGGTGGTGATCTTGCTGATATCAGGTTTTGGCTTGGCTGCCGGGATGCAGCTGGCATGGGCAGCCTGGTTGAAGGTGATGAAGGGGGGGTGGGCTGAAATAGCGGTTTTGGTGGATTTTAAAATCGAGGCGAGGGAGGGTGCCGTCTCCACGATGGCGCTGGGGCTGCCGGTGATGATTCCGGCGATTTCCGCTGTTTTCATTTTCCTGACATTCATTCCATGGGAATATCCCCGGTTACCTCCTCCCCGGAAAGGATATTCCCACCAAAATCAGGGCAAAAATTTACTCAGCGCCCCTACCCCAGCCACGCCCCCCCCCAATCCGATATACCGCACTGCGGATGAAGGGCCAGATGGAGGTGAGTACCTGCTTCCAATACCAAAAGCGTGCCTTTTTAGCTCCAAATTCCCCAACGACCAGATAAAACTCCTCCTCCAGATCCCCAGGCACGGTTTGCCGCTCTTTTTTGGGCAGGAAGAGAACAAGGAGCTGAAGTTTCACCGTTTTTCATTGCTACCAACAGGACAAAGGGTATGAAAAATCGCGCGTCATAAGGCAAGCTTTGTGTGAATAAAGCTGCCTTGCTTGCTGGTGATTGATAAGTCTTATTCCCTTTTAAAATCGTAACTATTCAGCACCCTGCCGCAAATAAGACTTGACAGCCTTTTTGGTCTGAAAATGGTAACTGCTCTCCCCCTATTTGATTTTGCCAGCCAAAGCGATTTGAATGGCGATCAATGGGTTGACTCCCTGTTGA
>JADFZT010000111.1:0-4420 GCA_015232395.1 Magnetococcales bacterium
AAAGTGATACAAGATTTTGGAAAGGTTCGCGCCAGCCCCCCTGGATTCCCGCCTTCGCGGGAATGACAGAAAAAGTATAGCGGCATATGTCCAATTCTTGATTTGAATTGCTATAGGGGGGTGGAGTGGGATGTCCCATCAGAGAATGGATATCCTGGCTGAAAAAAAACTCCCCAAATAAAAAAGGGGCTGAACACCCACCTGGCATTCAGCCCCTCTATCCAAACTGTCCAGTTGATGGACCCGCCATCAAACCAGTCAGATTATTCGATCACTTCCAGCCGATGCAGGGCAGGGCGTGCGAAGACCTGATCGAGGATGATCGCATAAAAGATGGCGAGCAGATTGGTTCCCACACCAGGTCCCAGATCGGAGAGTGAAGCGGCTTGGGGGGCGGTAGTGGCCAAGTGTATCAGGCCGATGGTGATGGTGATCAGGGCTGCATAGTAAAAATGCCCCCGAATACCCCGCAATACAGGGATCAGCTTGACCTGCTCCTTTGAGGGATCTTCATTCTGGAACGGCAGAGTCATGGCGGCCAGGAAGCCTTCGACATATCTGTCAAACCCGAAAGAGAGCAAACCCAAACCGATGGTGATGCCCATCACCGGAATCAGAGACGCCAGGTTGAAAAACTGCGAGACCCCACCCAACTCCACCATGGGAGTGGCGCTCAGGATGAGGATGAAAAAGAGTCCGAGAATACCAGCCATAATCCGCATAACCTCCTGTCAGACGATTGTTTCGGTCGAATCACCCCGACCCATTTAACAGACCCACCCGGTTGCAGGGTGGAAAATGATTGAACGATAGCTCATCTCTCCATCATCAAAGGAAGAAGGGACCGGCCCCCATTTGGGTAGAGAGTTGTTTTTTTTAAAGTCATTCCAATTTAGAAGGGCACACACACTCTGTCCTGACAGGCCATTTTCGGGTGAGCTGCGCGAACCGCATCCATCAAGAGCGCAAGGGGGGGGCTGATCCCGACCGGCGTGTTACTCATGGGAGTGACTGGCATGGACTCCCCACCCCGGCTTTGGCTGTATGGAGCCAGAGCCGGGGTCAGGTCGTGTTGTTTTCAGGCGTGCAAATCAGGGGTTTTGCACAACACTCGGCACATCAAAGCTGGCAGCCAATATTTCGTTGTTGGCAGAGGTGGACTGGGCTGCGGACATGGCGTTGAGGAATGTCCCCGTCAGCTCTTCCCAGGCATCGGTACCGATGGTGCTGTTGGTGAAGGAGATGGTCAGACGCTGAATACCGTTACCGGCCTGGAGGGTGATCTCTCCCTGGCCCAGCTGGCCACCAGCGATAGGATAGGCATTTTTCAGATCTTCGATGGAGCCCCAGCCGGTGAGACCGGTGTTTTGGTAATAGTTCAGGGCCGACTGGGTCCAGGGGTTGATAAACTGCTGGTAAGCCTTGATGGATTCACCCTTGCGCATGGTGGTGCGACCAACGGCAATGGCGGAGACGATGAGTCCGATAATAACGAAAACAATGGCCATTTCCACCAGGGAAAAGCCTGACTCCCGATTGGGCATTTGGCGCAATTTCTTGATCACAGGGGTCTCCTAGGGGTTCGCTCATTCGAATGATTGAATTGGTTGTCTTAGCACCGTTTCTTCAATGGGGTCAAGCCTATTCGTGGTGAGGGGAGGGGGAGAAAAGAATAGGCCTGGAAATGGATCGATGTAATGGATGTATAATGGCTTCTTTTGCGTTCTCCGGATCAGGACATTCAGGAGAGCATATCGATTCGCACCCATCTCCAGTCGATGGGGTCAAATGGCGGCAGGAATAAGGCGATGAGAGGGGCTTCAGTGATGGCAGGAAGCCCAAGACATGGCCAGGTCGTGACGCCCATGATGCGGACTGATATCACACCATGCTATTGGAGCTCCAGGGATCCATGACCAAGCTCACAGGCCGATTATTGACTTTTTGGGTGGCGCTGCCTCTGGCGATTTTATTGCCTATAGGAACCCACTCCATGCTCACCAGCCATCAACAGCTGGCCCAAGCCCGGGAAAAATTCACCAAGGCTGAGGCCAAACATGCCAAGCAACAGGAGCGCGCAGCCCAAACCCGTGCCTGGCAAAGGTATGCCGAAGAGGTCAACGGGTTTCTCAAGGAGGCGGACCAGGCGGGCATCGGTGAATCCCATTGGCGCCCCTTTGATGTCGATATCAAGCACCGTCCCCTCAACCAGGAGGAGCTGCCCGACTATTTCCAGCGGGCGAGCCATTCCGACAGTCACTATTTTCAACCCAAGCGCATGACCCTGACCGCCCTCACCGCCGAACACTTGCTCCCGGAAAAAATCCGTGAACGGCTGCTCATGGAAAGATTGGGCCAGCTGGATGGGCCGCCGCTCAAGCCCGGCCATCAGGTACTGCTCTCCCTGGAGGGGACCTATCTGGTCTTGCCCCAACCATGAAAAAAAGCCCGTCAGACGCCCTCGTCATCGAGATGGATGGACAGCCCTTCCACCTGCAGGGGCTTCAGCTTCAGGACATTCCGGAGCTGGCAAGCCTGAATCAGGACAAGTGGCTCCTCACCGATTTTCAAGGAGCTTCCCCGGTTTTCATGACCGTGGAAGCCCCGGCCCGTTTTGCCGAAATAGTCGCCCGCAAGCGACTCCAGGAGAGTGGGGAGGCAGAAGAAAATGTTCGGATTTTGACCCACTGGAAAAGGCCCCGGGGAAAATCCTCCACTGAAATTTTTTGCACCCCGGTCAAAGGGGAGCTGTTCGGAGCCTATGAGGATCGGGCTCTGGAGGATGACCATCATCACCTCTTTTTTTCCACCAATGCCCTGCTATATGCCGTTTTAAAGCACTATTCCCGGGAAAATCATACCGTCGCCGTTCTCTTCGAACATGGCCGCCATGTGGATATTCTGGTGGGGCGTTCCGGTCAGGTCTCCCACGCAACCCGGGTGTCGAGTTTTGCCGCCAGCTCCGAGGCCAAATCCACCCTCTCCGACTCCGTCGCCGCCGAACTGCTTCACCTCATGGGAGAACACCGCATCCGAGTGGATGAAATCATCCATTACGGCTGGCTTCACCAACGAGAGATCTCCGCAGAAGTTTCCACTGCTGACAATGGCCCTTCAGACCCCACCCAGTGGGTTCGGCAACTGGCCGAAGGGATGGGTACCGACTGCCAGGTTATTCCCATGGAGGTCCATGCTCTTTCCGGTGACGAGCGCCTGGAAACCTCTCTCACCAGCCTGCTTGCCCACCTGGATAGCGACCTTTCGGCATCGAGTTTCCTGGATCGATTTCGTTATCGTGCCCAACGGTGGATGCCTTGGGTCACCTTGATCACCCTTTTTGCGGTGGCGGGGCTCTTTTTTGTAGGCAGCATCTATCAGCGGCAGGCCGATGCCCTCAACCAGGAGAGTGCCCGTTTTTCCCAGGTATCAGCGGGCCTTAATCAGGCTGGCGTTCTCGATCCGGCCTTCAAGGAGCAGGTGGCCTTCGTTGAACGGCTACACCACTATCGTGACGTCCCCTCCCTGCAACAGATTTTGTTGGAGATTTCCCAATCCCGCAGTGGTCCGCTTTTTCTCGACCAGGTGGAGTTGGCCTACGACCCACAAGGCCAGGCCATCGTGGTGCTGACAGGTCGGATTGAGACACCCTTTATGGCTGCGAGCCAACATCTGGATCGCTTTCTTCATGCCCTGACCCAACATCCATTCAGCGTGATTGACAGCCGCCTCAATACCGACACCACCCACATCGGTTTTGCGGTTAAATTGCTTCGGGGGAAATCATGAAAAGCAAAGACAGGGGGATCGCCACCCTGGGATTTATCGCCGCATCAGCAGCCCTCTCCCTCCTCTATGGCTCTATCGGAGGCGGGGAACCGGATGCCGGGATTCCCCAGTTTACCTTCAAACCACCTCAGATGGGGCAGCTCAACACCACCGGCCCCCAGGTGGATGCCGATATTGTAAAAAGCATGGCTGCGATCAAACCCCACATGGAAGGACTGCGTGTTCCCCAAAGCCAGGCTGTGAAGGGGCATGGCCAGGTTGATTTGGAGATGATCGGTTTTGTAAGCACTGACAAAACAGCGCCAGTGGAAGAAAAAAACACGGCAGCCGAACCGAAGCCGGAAGCAGTCCCTCCAGCTGGTTTGGAAGGCTCAGGTGATTCGGGACAAGGGGATATATCTGCTCCAAGTGCAGGAGAGGAATAGTCTTGTATCGTTGATTGAAAAGAAAAGGCAAAACCGTGGGGGCTCGCCCCCACACCCCCAGGGGGATGTAAGGCAAGTTCAAAAGAAAGATCAAGGGCAAGATCAAGATCAAAGGCAAGGGCAAGATCAAAGGCAAGATCAAAAGAAAGACCGTGGGGGCTCGCCCCCACACCCCCAGGGGGATGTAAGGCAAGTTCAAAAGAAAGATA
>JADFZT010000111.1:4518-9381 GCA_015232395.1 Magnetococcales bacterium
ACCCCCAGGGGGATGTAAGGCAAGTTCAAAAGAAAGATCAAGGGCAAGATCAAGATCAAAGGCAAGAGCAAGATCAAAAGAAAGACCTTGGGGGGAAAGAATTCCCCCCAAATCCCCCCATCTTTTTTTTTAATAGTTTAAAGTCAAAAACTTATTGCAGCACAACACCCGGCTTGAATCCATCCCAAAACGGCCACTGCCCAGGATCGTCAGCCACATGCCGCTCCAACTCCCGAACAAACGCTTCAAAAGGCGTGAGGGAAGGATCAGGCTTGCGAATCACAATGCGATAACGATAAAGACCATCTCGAATAAGAAAGAGAAAAAGAAGAGTCGCCCCAGTCTTCTCCGCCAGCTTATAAGGCCCCACCGGAAAAACCATCTGACGCCCCATAAACTCAGCCACACCCTGGGGACCAAACCGGCCCGCTGTACCAGAACCATCCCCAGCCGTCATGATCACACCATTATCCTTCAGATTTCTGAAAATTTGCCGCTGAAACCGATCAGCATAAAGCATCTGAGCCGGAAAGGCCTCCTCCAGCTCCATACGTATCCGCAACTGGACATCCCTGCCAATGCCGCTCAGGTTTTGCTCAGAACGAAACCCCATCTGAGTCATCCCATAGCCCATCCGGCCCAAAGCCACCAGTGATAGCTGAGAGGGCCCCATGTGACTGTGGAGCAGGACACAACCCCGACCTTTTTCCAAACCCTGATCTATCAACTCCAAGCCATCAAAGGTAAGCACCTGATCAAGGTTGTCCCGGTTGAGACGGGCATAATGAAAGATGGACATCCGGTCGGTATAGTGGTTGGAAAAATAGTCGAGGATGGCTCTTTGAACCGTGTCCGGAGAATTTTTTCCTTCAGGAAGGGTGCTTTCCAACAGCTGGGCCAGAGCACGCTTTTTACTCTGGGAGAACTGAAAATGGAGATGACCCATCAGGCGAAAAATGCGTAGATTCAAAGGGATGGGAGCCAACTGACAAAACCAGCGGAAGGGATACCAGATAAAAAGTCTGAGCAGATCGCGCCAGCCGCTTTCCTGAATAATCATGGGAATTCCAACACCATCGAAGGTTTTCGTTTTTGTCGATGAAAAAGCCCAGGCAGGGCGCGGGATCCGGAAGAACAGGCCCGGGTGATCAGCATGGGGAGACGCTGGCCCGGGAGACCGAAATAGATGATCGTCAGAAAAAAATCAGGAAACCTTTACCATGATTTTGCCGTCACAACGGGAGACCGATTGCTTGAGGGCATCCAAAACATGATCGAAATCCATGTAGGAAGTGATCATCTCCTTGACGTCCAAACGGCCTGAAGAGATTAACTTGATCAGGTTGTCATAGATGCCATACCCCGAATGGCCCCGAGCCCCAAAGATGGCATTGGCTCCGGAAACCAGCGTGTTGAGCTGCAAGGGGGTATCGTTGGCAGCCCGGCCCAAATAGACGATCTTGCCATTTACCGAGAGGGATCGTTCTATCTGGGGGATGGTATAGGGCGCTGCTCCAGCCGCCTCCACCTGCATTTGAGCTCCTTCCCCAAAAGTAAGCTCCCGAACAATGTCAGCAGGGCTTCTGCCTTCCTTTTCCAGGGTTCCGGTGTTGAAGGCATGATCAGCCCCCATGCTTTCAGCAATGGCCAAACGTCGAGGGTTGGGATCAAAGGCGATCACCTTGGAGGCTCCGGAAATGCGGGCAAGTGCCACAGCCCCCAAGCCAATGGGGCCTACGCCATAAACCACCACCGTCGAGCCGGGTTTAAAGCCTCCAGCACTCACAAACATGCCGTTGTAGGCGCAGCCCAGAGGTTCGATCAAGGCACCGATATCAAAAGCCTCCTCCTCACCAAAACGCTCCGCAAGGCTGTTGATGTTCCAGCAGTGGCGGGAATCGGCCCGGGTTAGCTCCGACAGAGCCCCGTCAACGGTGATACCAGCCAGTTCGATATGGTTGCATTGGTTGGGAGCACCGCTACGGCAGGGGGTGCAGGAGCCGCACCAGCAGATGGATTCGGCAGCGATACGGTCTCCCACCTGAAAGGTGGTGACCCCAGAGCCGATTTTTTCCACAATACCGGAATATTCGTGGCCGATCACACAGGGCATTTTGGCAGGCCCCGAAAAGATGATGTATTTTTCCGGATCGGTTTCATAAAGGTGGGTGTCAGAACCGCAAATACCACACCGTTTAACCCGAATCAGTAGATCCAATGGGCGAATTTCCGGTGTTGGACGTTCTTCCACAGCGAAGGTCGGGTTTTTCCAAACCTGACTTCCCACGCGGGCGCGTTTTTGCTGTAACTCTTCTGGGGTGGGGTCATACCCCGAGCGTGGAGCCCAATCTGCATTGACAACCAGAGCCTTCATGCCGCCTCCCAGCTGACAGTGTGGGGAAAGGGGTTGGATAAACCGCAACTTAACAGCCAGTCAAGCCAACTTTCCAACACGGTCAATAAGTATTTTTAACGAAACGGATCATCCATCAAATTTGGGTGACCACAGGTTTCTTTATAATTTCTATTCAAGCACAAGTATGTCACAACCGGATGATATACCCAACAATGGAATTCAAGGATAGGGAGATTCTTCAACTGGTTGGAATCCCGGAAAGGGTAAACGGTTCCCAAAAAAAAGAGAATACCAGTTGTCAATAATACCCGCTCCGACAAGGGGATTCCCAGGCAGCCATCCTCTTCCACGATGGAGGGGCATACTGGTCTTTTGAGGGTGATTTTGTCAAGCAATTGATGGGTTTATTTGATATTTGTCAAAAACAACAGCCCGAATCACCCCTTGGAAAAGGGGAAGCGCCTTGATTTAATGGGAAATATGACAAAGCTTGGGGGGGGGAAAGTGGGGTGAAGATGAAAACGTGCAAAATCCGATCTGATTCTGTCCCCGGATATAAGTGGGTATGCATATGTAACTATTTGATAATTTAGCAAAGTTTTGGCAGGCAGGGAGTTACTCCATCCCCAGTACCTGACGTCGTTCACTCCATTTTTCGTGGTTGGGCAGCAGCAGAGAGATACAGGCCGCTGCCAGAATAAAGGCCACCGAAGTCCAGAGGCAGCCCATCAGTCCGTAGGCCATGTACATGCCACCGGAAAGGACCGTGCCCACCAGGCGTCCGGCAGCGTTGGCCATATAGTAAAACCCGACGTTCATGGCCACTTTGTCCCGATCCGAATAGAGTAGGATCAGGTAGGAGTGGACCGAGGAGTTGATGGCAAAAACCCCGCCAAAGACCGCCAGCCCCACCATGAGGGAAATCCCCGGATCAAAGCCCTGCATGATGGAGAGCGCAATTCCGGCCGGAAAGAGCGCCAGGATGAAGGCCCACAAGCGGGCTGTGGTGCCGTCCGGCCCCAGATTGTCCCGGCCTTTGCCCAGGAGTCCGGGGGCGGAGCCTTGGACAAAACCGTAGCCGATCACCCACAAAGCGAGAAAACTGCCCACCTGAGTGTGATCCCATTGGAGTTGTGCCTGTAGAAAAACCGGCAGCCCCACGGTAAACCAGACATCCCGGGAGCCAAACAGGAAAAAGCGGGCTCCGGAGAGAATGTTGATCTCTCGGGTTTTAGCAAAAAGGTGCTTGAATTTGAGCTTGGCTTTGGATTTACCCATCTCCCGGGGGAGCAGAATGCCGGTAGCGATCATGGTGACCAAAAGGCCCATGGCCAGGAGCACCAGCGCCATCTGAAAGCTCGATACTGCCAGCAAAAATCCCCCCAGAAAAAACCCAGCCCCTTTCAAGGAATTTTTCGATCCCGTCAGGATCGCCACCCATTTGAACAGCCGACTATCAGAGCCTTCCGGCACCATCAGCTTGACGCTGGATTTGGCGCTCATCTTGTTGAGATCTTTGGCGACACCGGAAAAAGCCATGAAAAACATGACATAGGGTACCGATAACCAGGAGGGCTCCACCGCCAGCATCGAGAGGGCAAACACCTGCATTGCCATCCCCAAAAACATGGTGGTGTTGAGCCCCAATCGCGCCCCCACATAGCCCCCTACGGCATTGGTGATGATGCCGAACACCTCATAGAAAAGAAACAGAAAGGCGATTTCCAGGGGGGTATAGCCTAGATGGTGAAAATGGAGCACCACCAACATGTGGATTGCCCCGTCGGTGATGGTAAAGGCCCAATAGGCGGCGGTGACCAGGAGATAGTTGCGCAATCCGGCATCTTTGGTTGCACTCTGGTCACCGGGGAGATTCTTGGCTTCGGTCATTTTCCACTCCGAAAATACGCAACATCCAGCTGGGTCGTGAGGAGGGCCGGGGGGGAGATAGGGCCAATCTCCCCCCTCGTGCCATCGAAATCAAAATAAACAGGGTATTTTAGGTCAAGCTCTGGGCCACCTTGGCGGCGAGATCCATCATCCGGTTGGCGTAGCCCCATTCATTGTCGTACCAGGCAAGAATTTTCACCTGGGTGCCGCCGATCACCATGGTGGAGGGGGCGTCGATGATGGAGGAGCGGGGATCATCCTTATAGTCGATGGAGACCAGGGGCAGCTCTTCATAACCGAGAATCCCTTTGAGAGAGCCTTCTGAGGCCTTTTTGAGCATGCCGTTGACCTCTTCTGCCGTGGTTTTTCGCTCTACCTCGAACACGATGTCGGTGAGGGAGGCGTTGAGGAGGGGGACGCGCACTGCGAGGCCGTTGAGTTTGCCGGTCAACTCCGGAAAAATTTGGGTGATCGCTTTGGCGGAGCCGGTGGTGGTGGGGATCAGGGACATGGAGCAGGCCCGGGCCCGGCGTAGATCCTTGTGGCCCAGATCGATGATGGTCTGGGTGTTGGTGATGTCGTGGATGGTGGTCATGGAGGCGTGCTTGATGCCCAGT
>JADFZT010000111.1:9491-11266 GCA_015232395.1 Magnetococcales bacterium
CACATTCAAGGCCTGGGTTTTTACCGGGGCGGAGACCACTACTTTTTTGACCCCTTGATCAAAATAGGGTTGTACCGCTTCGGGGGTTTTGAACTTGCCGCTGCACTCCAGCACCAGGTCGATGCCCATGGATTTCCAATCGACGGCACCGGGGGTTTTTTCGCTGCTGTAGGTGATTTTGTGGCCGTCGATGGCAAAATGATCGGCTCCGCCGGTCACATCCGGCCCCCATTTGCCATGTACCGAGTCATATTTCAACAGATGCCCGGCACACACCGCATCCCCCTTGATTTCGTTGACATGGACAAATTCAAATTCGGACCCGCCCCAACCCGCCCGCAGACCCAAGCGTCCCATACGACCAAAGCCATTGATCCCCACACGAACCGCCATGATGCCCTCACTTTCTGCTGTATATCCGGATAGACGACTATAAAGATGAAAAAAAATGCTTAGCAGGAACCCGCTTCCCGATCCAAATTTTGCAGGCGTTCCAGATCGGTGGCCATGGTGGGTTCATTCTGGGCGTGACGGGCCAAAACGGCCAGCACCTCAGCCCGGAGAGATTCTTCCCCTCCTGCCAAGCGATAATGCATCCATAGCCCATCCCGACGACTCACCACCCAGCCGGAGTTGCGCAGGTAGGCCAAGTGCCGGGAAACCATGGATTGGGAAACCCCCAACACATTCACCAGATCACAGACACACACCTCCCCTCCCTGGGCTAGAAGGTGCAAAAGCCGCAGCCGGACGGGTTCGGAGAGGGCCTTAAAGAGCTGGGACCAACGTTCCATATTGTTCATGGGCGGCATGATATTCGCTTAGCCAAATATAGGCAAGTATTTATTTTTTAATTTCAGCCAGCCAGGAGATGTTTGCGTGGATTGGCAGCTCGGAGGGCGTTTCGGAGGCTGTTATCGGAGACGTGGGTATAGATTTCGGTCGTGGTGATGGAGCTGTGGCCCAAAAGTTTTTGCACGTGGCGGATATCGACGCCATTTTCCAGGAGTTGTGTGGCGGCGGAATGGCGTAGCATGTGGGGGGTTATTTTGCGTTCGATGCCGACTTCCTTGGCATAGGCGTGGAGATGACGACGTATGTAATCGGGGGTGACGGGTTTTCCTTTGACGGTAACGAGGAGGTGAGGGGTGGTGGGGGCGGTAAATTGACGCAAGGGGATGTAGCGTTCCATAAATCCGACGATTTCTGGATCCTCCAGAAACACCAACCGCTCCCGATTGCCTTTCCCTTTGATGGCGATGTTGCCTGAGGCAAGATCCATATCGGTAAGAAGTATCGAACACAGTTCCCCAACGCGAATTCCTGTGGTAAAAAGAAGTTCTGTAGCCAGTTGCAGGGTGATTTTTGGGAAGCGGCTACTTGAAAAGCGGAGGAGGGGACCTCTTGAAGAACCAAGCAACCTGCGAAGCTCATCAGGAGTGAGGTTCCTGGGAAGGCGTTTGGGGATGGTAATGGTGGGCCGAAACTTGTGAAAGGGATTCTCTTCAATATGGCCATTTTCCTCCAGCCAGCGGAAGAAGACTTTCAAAGTTGCCAGTTTTCTCTTGACACTTGCTGGTGAAAGACCTTTTTTTTGAATATTTATCAACCAACCAGAGATAGAATTAGTGGTAAAAATGTTTGCAAAATTTTCATTTCTGGCCCAAACATGAAAGTCAGTCAAATCTTTCCAATAAGCTTTATAAGAGTGAGAGGAAAGCCCCTTACTGTTGCAATGCTCAAGAAAGTTATTTATAAGAATGTTCAAGGCTGTT
>JADFZT010000112.1:0-1894 GCA_015232395.1 Magnetococcales bacterium
GGGTGCCCTTTTCCCATAGACAAGGTCGGCTAAAGGGTGACGGCAAAAGAGCAACGGCATATGTCCAATTCTTGATTGGAATTGCTATATGATGAAAAATGAAGGTTTGTTGGGTGGTTCTAGAAGATGTGAAGGAAGCAGGTGTTGCGACCTCCCCTTTACGCTGAAGGTAAAGGGGAGGTAAAATCGGGTGGCTTGATTCAAGCGAGCTGGGAGGAACGAACGTATCTTTTGGCCCCTTTCAACATGGCCCTGGCCAGCTCTTCCTGATATTTGTTGCCCCGGAGGAGACGCTCTTCATGGCGGTTGGTGAGGAAGGCCATCTCCACCAATACCGAAGGGATGTCCGGAGCTTTTAAAACGGCAAAGCTCGCCTGTTTGACATCTTTGCGGTGCATTTTGAGTTTGGGCACATGATTCAGGGAGCCCAAAATGTTTTTACCCAGTACCAGCGCCCGGTTGAGGGAGTCCCGCTGGGAGAGGTCCATCAAAATGCCCCGAACTTCCGGATCCGATACCTGGTCCAGATCCACACCACCGATCAGGTCGGCACTGTTTTCCCGCTTGACCAGAGCCTTGATCGCCTTGTCCGGAGAGAGCTTGCCCTTTTCGGAAAGAGTGTAGACCGAAGCGCCCCGGGCAGAGCTGTCCCGGAAGGCATCGGCGTGAAGGCTGATGAAGAGGTCGGCATTGTGACTTCTGGCGATGGAGACCCGACGGCGCAGGGAGACGAAATAATCGCCGGTGCGGGTCAGATGAGCCCTCATGCCTGATTCTTTGTTGATATACCCTTGAAGCTGGCGGGCCACTTTCAGGGCCACGTCTTTCTCCTGGGTGCCCAACGCGCCTACCGCACCAGGATCCTCGCCGCCGTGACCGGGATCAATCACGATGACCGCTTCCCGTTTACGATTGGATTTGCGCCGCGTGGTGCTTTTGGATTCGGAGCGCTCTTTCCGGCTTTTGCTGCCCTCCTGACGGATCAGGTCGAGCACCAATCTGGGCCCCTGCTTGTGGTCCCCTTCCAGCAGGAAGGAGCGGGGTTTGATCCGCTCATTGACTTCGAAAACCGTCCGGGTCACCCCGGGTTTGGGATGTCCGGTACGTACTCTGCGGACCAGTTCATCTGAAATTTTCAGTTTGGATCTCGAAGAAATTTCCGCATTCATCAAGTCCAGCACCACCCGGTTGGGATTGTCCAACCGAAACAGGGTGTGCTTGACGGGTTGGTTCAGATCAAAAACCACCCGGGTGTGATCCGGAGCAGTCCAGATACGAATATCCGAAACAACCGTACGTTTTTTTGCCCAGGCTGATTCCACCGGCAGAAGAAGACCGCCTGCGGAGAGAGCCATTGCTTTGAGTAAGTGTCGCCTATCCATGAAAACGTCCCACCTTTTCTAAGACGAACAGTTCGCATATCCCCCGACTTGGGGTTCATGATATCCTTGAAACCGTTCCACCCTTTTGCACCCTGTGAATCAGCTTGAAACCCTTTCAAACCGGGGCTTGAGGGAGGGAATATGGGGTTGGATGCATATGGCAGGCCAACCGAGCATCAATCTTGTCCTTTTTTCTTTTGAAAAGGGATTGCCAGGGATTTTCCGGCTGTTCGAAAAAAACAGGAAAAATCTGGAAAACGGCCAGGGGATTATAAGGAGAGGCCCATGTCAACGATGGATCCGGCGGAAATCGCCAAATTTGCTGAAATGGCCCATGAATGGTGGGATTATGATGGGAAATTCAAGACGTTACACCAAATAAACCCGCTGCGGACCGAGTTCATCCGTACCCATCTGGGGGAATCGACCGGGGGGGATTTGAGCGGTCTGAACATTCTGGATATCGGCTGTGGGGGCGGCATTTTGTCAGAGTCCCTGGCCGAAGAGGGGGC
>JADFZT010000112.1:1993-11116 GCA_015232395.1 Magnetococcales bacterium
GGATTTGAGCGGTCTGAACATTCTGGATATCGGCTGTGGGGGCGGCATTTTGTCAGAGTCCCTGGCCGAAGAGGGGGCCAATGTCGTCGCCATTGATCGCTCGGAAAAGATTATCGGTGTGGCCAAAACCCACCAACAGGAAAGCGGCTCCAGTGTAGATTATCGGGTGCAGTCGGCCAAAGATTTGACAGCCGAAGCCCCCGGAAGCTTTGATGCGGTGGTGGCCATGGAGGTGTTGGAGCACGTAGCTGACGTGCCGACCTTTCTCGGTGAGTGTGCCCAACTGGTCAAACCGGGGGGACACTTTTTTTTCGCCACCCTCAACCGCACCCCGAAATCATGGCTTTTTGCCATTGTCGGTGCAGAATATATCCTGGGCTGGCTGCCCAGAGGCACCCACGAATACCACAAATTTATCCGTCCCTCGGATCTCAGGCGGGATCTCAGACATGTGGGCATTTCGGTCAAGTCCATCGCCGGGATGAGCTATGTTCCCCTTGAAAATGACTGGACCTTGAGCCGGGATACCAGCGTCAACTATCTCGGCGTGGGGATATTGGATCCGGGAAGGTCTTGATTGGATCCGGGAGGGGGTTGGTTGAATCCCGAAGCCTCTGATCAGAATAGCAGCCCCCAGCCACTTTCATTTTGATCGTGGCTGGGGGCTGCTTATCGATAGAGAGTGGGGCCTTTTGATCTGGGTTTCCAGAGGGTGGAGGCTCTTGATCTGGAATGCCGTTTCCGTCAGTTTTCCGGGGAGGGTGTCGGAGAGAGAGCTTCGGATTCAGGGGTTGGCTCAAAACGAATGCGGCGTTTTAAGCGACCCTGGGAGGTGATGAAGAGCAGCTCCCGGTTTTCCTCTTCCACCGTCACCCAGAGGGCGATACCCGTGCCGACGTTGGTGGCCAGGGAGAGTTGCCCCCCTTCTGGCACCTGGATGAGGGTTTCGGTTTCGCTTGAAGCTGTGGCCATGGGTCCGCTCCCCTCCTTGCCAGCCATTTTGGCGACCAGCAGGGCGAAGCCGCCAATGAGCACGAATGCCATCACAATCACGAATGTTTTTACCAGCTTCATGCCCATGGATGTTCTCTTTTCCTCTGTTTTTCCCATATTTTCTGATGGGGGATTGGATGTTTTCTGACGTGGTTTTTCCATTTTCAATGAATCTTTCAACCCCTTCGAACCCCTTATGAATCAACGCCACTTGACCCTGCTCCCGGAGGCCCAAGGGGAGCGGCTGGATAAGGCCCTGGCCCAGGCAGCTGGAGATCTCAGCCGAACCGCCATTCAGCGACTGCTCAAAGAGGGTGCTATCTCCCATGAGGGTCAAATCGTCACCAATCCTCGGGAAAAGGTGGCCGGGGGTGAGGCCTATCTTCTTTTGATTCCCGACCCTACTCCCATTGAGGCCCAGCCCGAGGCGATCCCCCTGGATATTCTCCATGAGGATGATCACCTGGTGGTGGTCAACAAACCCGCAGGTCTGGTGGTTCATCCCAGTCCCGGAACCCCCAATGGCACCCTGGTGAACGCCCTCCTCCACCACTGTCTGGGGCCTGGTGGCGGTCTTTCCGGCATTGGCGGGGCGATTCGACCGGGTATTGTCCACCGTCTGGACAAGGATACCAGTGGGGTGTTGGTGGTGGCCAAAAATGATATCACCCATCAGGGCTTGGCCGAGCAGTTCCAGGCCCATACCGCTTCCCGACACTATCTGGCGGTGATCAAGGGGGTGCCCAGGGGCGGTGGTGGTGAATTGAGCGCTCCCATCGGTCGCCACCCCAAACATCGTCAGCGTCAGGCGGTCACTCCTCGGGGCCGGGAAGCGATCACCCACTATCAAACCCTGGAGCACCTGCCCCCTTTTACCTTGGTGCAGTGCCGCCTGGAGACGGGCCGTACCCATCAGATTCGGGTCCACATGGCCCATCTGGGTCATCCCCTTTTGGGAGATCCCCTCTACGCCCGCCCCTTCAACGCTCCTGGCCACTGGCCGGATTGGATTCGGCAGGTGGTGTCTGGCTTTAAGCGCCAGGCCCTTCACGCCGCCTCCCTGGGATTTTTGCATCCGGTAACCGGAGAGAAGCACCTGTTTGAGATCCCGCCTCCGGAAGATTTTCAAAATTTGCTAAAAGCCCTGCGGAGCCTGGAATAGTCTGATTTCAGCCCAAAAGCCGATCCAGCGTTTCCAAGGTATACGCCACTTCCCGCTGATCCTGGTAAAAATGGGGGGAGAGGCGAATGCCGCGACCCCGTTCAATCTGAAAGATGCCAGCCCCGGTGAGTCCCCGCTGGAGAGCCCTGTTTTCCAGGCTGGGGTGGGAAAAAATCAGGATACCGGCCCCCGGGCGTCCCTGATCGTTGAGGGGGGTGTGAATCCGGCAACCCCGTTCCAGCAGCCCGGTCATCAACGCCCCTACCAACCCCTGTACCCGCTGCCAAACCTGCGCCTCCCCCACTTCCAGTAATAACTCGACCCCCGCTCCCAACCCTTCGATACCCAAAATGTTGGGGGATCCCGCCTCGAATCGCCGGGCGCTCTGGCGGGGTTCGATGACGATCCGGTCATATTCTCCCACATTGGCCACCGAATGCCAGCCCAACACCCGGGGTTGAATTTCCGCCATACCTTTTTCGGAGAGATGTATCAGGCCACACCCTTCCGGCGAGAGGAGCCACTTGTGGCCGTCAGCGGCCAAAGCATCAATGCCCCAGCCGCTGACATCCATGGGGAGCACCCCCAGGCTCTGAATGCCATCCACCACAAAGAGGGTCTCGGTTGGTTTAAGCACCTCTCCCAGGCGTTGGATGTCCACCGCAGCCCCCGT
Organism: Magnetococcales bacterium; assembly: GCA_015232395.1. Classification (NCBI taxonomy): domain Bacteria; kingdom Pseudomonadati; phylum Pseudomonadota; class Magnetococcia; order Magnetococcales; species Magnetococcales bacterium. Next base: position 4,822 of record JADFZT010000112.1, read on the forward strand.
ACTGAACTGCACGGAGCTGACCGCCAAAACCCGGGTGCGGGCGTTGACCCGCTCCAGAAGCGCTTCCGCATCCACTCCCCCATCCGGTTTGGAAGGTACCTGATGAACCTTGACCCCGAAGCGCCGGGCGATATCCAGCCAGATGACGATGTTGGAAGGGAACTCCTGATCCGTGGTGATGATCTCATCCCCCCGCCGCCAATCGATCCCCAATGCCACAAAGGAGAGCCCCTCGGAGGTGCTGGCGACAAAGGCCAGTTGCTCGGGATTGCCTTTGATCAATTGGGCACACTGCCTGCGAATGCGCTCCTGGGCACGATCCAGCTCCCCGTAACGGGAAGCGCCATGGTTTACCAAATGGTTGGTAAGGGCGGCGATTTTGTCTGCTGAACGCTTGGGTATCGGGGCAACACCGGCATGGTTGAGATAGACGAGTCCCTCCCGGAGGGGAAACTCCGAGCGCTCCGGAATGGGGGAGATCATGGCAGGGTTCACTCTTTCGGCTTTATGGCGTGCTCTGGACGTGGCAGAATAGGCAATTGCATTTTTTTTTCAAACTTATACCCTGTCCGGAGTAGAACCCGAAGGGGGAAAAGGATCACCGGCCCATGGATCAAGCCTTGTTCAGCCATTTGAGAAGCCTCCCGTGATCACACCTGCACTGCTGCAACAGATGACCCAGAATATGGTGGAAGGGCTCTTCATTCAAGATACCGAAGGGCGCCTGACTTTTCTCAACCGCGAGGCGGAGCGCCTTCTGGGGTGGTCAAGTGCGGAAATATTGGGACGCAATATCCACGAACTCATCCACTATCAAAACCGCTTGGGAGAGCCTGTCCTTTCCAACGAATGCCCCGTACACAAATGTTTGCAGTGTGGCGAGACATTTCAGGTGGATGAAGATGTCTTTACCCATCGCAACGGCCATCTGATTCCGGTCTCCTTTATCGCCTCCCCCATTTGTGAAGATGACCACATCATCGGTAGTGTGACCATTTTCCAGGATCTGGCCCGTAAGCGACAGGTTGAACGGGAGATCAAGCAGGCTCGGGATCTGGCTCTGGAAGCCTCGCGTTTAAAGTCGGAATTTTTGGCTAACATGAGCCACGAAATCCGCACCCCCTTGAACGGCATTATCGGCATGACCGATCTGCTTCTGGATACCAAGATCAACAAAGTACAAAAGGAGCTGGCTGGAACGGTCAAGGAGTCGGCCCAGGCCCTTTTGACCATGTTGACCGATATTCTCGATCTTTCCCAGATTGAAGCGGGCAAGATGGAGATCAAAGTGATTGATTTCAAGCCTCTGGAGGTGGTGGAAGAGGTGGCGGAGTTGATGGCGAGTCAGGCCCAAAACAACAACCTCGACCTGCTGACCGAAGTGGCCAACAAAATTCCCATGGTGCTCCGGGGAGATCCAGCCAAGCTGCGTCAGACCCTGATCACCATGGTGGCCAATGCCCTCAAGTTTACCAAAAAAGGGGAAGTGGTCATCCGGGCCACCTTGCGGGAAAAAACCAAAAAAAAGGCGGTGTTGCGTTTTTCCGTCACCGATACCGGTGTCGGCATTCCCAAGGCCGCCCGGGGGCAGATTTTCCAGCCGTTTCGTCAGGCCGACGGCTCTTCCACACGGCAGTTTGGCGGGGCGGGGTTGGGATTGACCATTGCCAACCGTTTGGTGGAGCTGATGGGGGGAGAGATCGGCTTCGAAAGCAAAAAAAACAAGGGCTCTACCTTTTGGTTCACTGTACCCCTGGATCGCGCCAAGGCTGAAGAGGAGGCCCCTGCCTCCTATGTCGCTCTGGCCGGAGCCAAAGTGTTGGTGATGGACAGCCACCCCACCAGCCAGACCATCCTGCAAAACCATCTGCTTGGCTGGAATATGAAGGTCACCGGGGTGGAAAACCTCACGGAGGCCATGGCCTCTCTGGAACATGAATCCCAAGCCGGGGTGCCTTATGACGTGGTGATTGTCGATCACGCCTCTGACCCCAACAACCATCTTGATTTTGGCCGTCAGGTTATCGATTCCGCCAATTTTTCCCGAACCGCTCTGATACTTCTCACCTCCCTCAGCGAAAAAAAACAGTTCGATGGCGCACAAAAGGCGGGCTACATCTCCTTGCTGGTCAAGCCGATCCGACGCAATCGTTTGCAAAATTGCCTGTTGGGGCTCTTTCGCCCCGAGGCCTGGGACACTTCTGAGGCGGAGAGCAGTCATTCATTGCGCACCCAGCCCTTGCGCGCCACCAGCTTCACGGATTCCCATCCAGAGGTCTCCTCAGCCCAACGTCTGATCCTCCTCGCTGAAGATAATGTGGTCAATCAAAAGGTAACCCAGGGCCAGCTCAACCGTCTGGGCTATCCAGTACACACCGTGGCCAATGGTCGGGAAGCGGTGCATGCGGTGAAATCTTCCAAATATGCCCTGGTATTGATGGATTGTCAGATGCCGGTGATGGATGGTGTGCAGGCCACCAAGTCGATTCGGGATGCCTTTGAGGATAGTGGCGGACCGCGCATTCCGGTTATCGCTCTGACCGCCAATGTGCAGCTAGAAGACCGCTCCCGTTGCCTGAGTGCAGGCATGGATGATTTTCTCTCCAAACCGGTTGCCATCGAAGAACTGGACAAGGTGCTGCGCAAGTGGATCCCTTCCCATGATGACCATCTGCCCGTGCCAACAGATGCGAAAAGCGCTTTGGCCATCGAAGTGCCAAAATCCCCTTCGCAGCAAAGCGATTCACACTCTCCTACCGGTGACAAACCGGATGCGGGCTCAATTTTATCCTCACCGGAGCAAGGGGCGGAAGGGGTAACGACTTCAGTTGATGGGGAACAGCCACTCCTGGAAGGAGCCTCTGATGAAGAGGTTCTGCCAGTTGATGATCCCACATCAGCTCCAGCTGATGGGAAGTCTGTTGCTGAAGAAGCGCCTCCTGTCAATGGTGGCAGCCCGGGGGATTATAACGGGGTGCCCGTCATTGAGATTGAAGAGTTGGAAAACCATTTTGGGGATGACCGGGCGACGGTAGTGGAATTTTTGGATATGTATACAGCCACCCTCTCCGACCTGATGGGTACCATGGCGACCACTCTTGAAAATGCCGATACCGAGGTTTTGCTGGAGATGATTCGGGAGCTGAAGGAGGCCAGCTCCAACGTGGGGGCCATGGCCATGGTCGATCTGTCTGAACGGTTGAAACAGGAAGTCAAAAACATGGCCGCACTCCATCCTGGGGAAGATCTGAAGTCGGAAGTCAAAAACCAAACCTGGGGAGCGTGCCGGGGGCTGTTGGATGAGATGGAGAGCTTGACCCAAAAAACCATACAGTTTGTGGACCATTTCAAGGCCAGCTAAACAGCCTTCAAACGGGTAGCCATCGCGCTGTTCGAAGAGTCATGTGATCGAAGGAAGGGAAGTCACAGATGATGCAGGATTCAGAAGCCCAAGAGACCACAGAAATCAGTGTGGATCCCCTGGAGCGGCGTATGCGCTGGTTGGGGCGGGCCAAAGGCAAACCACCGGAGTGGCTGGCCACATTTGTGGAATCACCCCAGGCGGGTTGGGTGGTGGTCACCGAAGAGGGAGAAAAGCCTCACGAGGTACGCCGTTCCGCCTATCTCGAAGAGCCAGCAGAGCTGCCCTTTTGGGCTTTTGTTGTGGCTAAGGCTTATCTGGAAGATGTGGGTGAGTGGCCTCTATACGGCATGAATACCGAGATGGCGCTGGATACTTTTATCGAAGGGGGGGAGTTGGACCCCGCCAGTGCTGTCCGCCAAATTTTGGCAACGGTCAAGCCGGTTTGGCCAGACCTGGAAGTCGTCTTCGTGGGAAGGGAGCGGGGGTAGTTAATCCCTCCCCGTTACCAGACAATCAATCTTCCATGGCTTCCAGCCATTTCAACAATTTTTTGACTCTTTTCGGTGCTTTTTTCCGGGAAGAGCTTTTGGCTTGAGCCTTTTTGATCAGCTTTTTCATGGTGTTGCCTCTTTTTTAGGAATGGGTCGGTCCCTCCAAGGGGAGGAGTCGAATCTCGTTATGCTGGTTTTTAACGCAAACTTTGTACCATTTTTACAGTTTCGTGTTAAATAAGGCTGTCAGGTGATAGAGGAAGGGTTGGTGTATCGTATGGGAATGCCCCCCTTTCAGAGAAAAAATGCCCGCCAGTGCTGTAAATAGCATGGCAAGCCATTGGAATTTACGGGAATTTGCCCCAGAATAGTCTCTGGTAGAGATCAGTCGGGTCACATAGGCTTGAAGGGCCTTGATAGAGCCAGTTGAGCGGCGCTCTCAAGTCATGGGAGATGATATGAAAGTCGATAAGATTTGGTTTCCGAAAAATCGTTTGATTCCGCAGCTGCAACCCAACATCAGTGATGATGACAAAAAAAAGTTACGGGATTTGCGTCAAGATATTTTGGGACTGCTGCTCAAACAGCGTTTTATCTCCTTCATCAAGCTGCCCCGGGTCTATTTTGATAATCAACTCAACTGCCTCTGGCTGCTCCACGGTTTTCAGGCCCAGTCCGAGGATATGTTCAAATATGTCTCCAAACTGCAAATCCACCATTTTCGCCACTGGTCGATCCCCACGGCCAGTCAGGTGCGCTCCATCATCCAGGAGCCCCTTTTTACCGAACACCCCACCTTTCAAGAGGCCACCCTTTTAACCAGTACCTCTCTCAAAGGTGATAAGGGCTACCTCACTATCGGGATTGGCCAGGGAGAGGAGGTGGCTGCGGATGACATCCACTATCTGATTCCCACCCATCAGGTCAGCCAGCGGGATATTCTTTCTTTTATTGTTGCCAATACCCTGGTGCCCAAGGATGTCGAAGGGGTGCCGGAAAAACTGAAAGAGCTTTACAACCTGACCATGGCGTTGAGCCAAGGCAGCAAAAGCTCCCCGACCCCCTCCCTCAGAGCGGTGAAACAATATTTTTTGGAGGGGGATTTCAACCGTGCCCGGCTGCCGGTGCTGGAGTCCGATTTTCTCTACGATATCAACAAGGGACTCTGGGAGCTGCACCAACTCAAACCCCCGAAAACCAAGGGGTGGGTGGAGGTGCGTCTTCCCGAATCCTGGGAAGCCCGCAATCCGGAGCTGGATATTCGGGAAGGGATGGTGACCATTGATTTTGGTACCAGCTCTACGGTGGTAGCCTGCCGGGAACATGGCCAGACCGTTCTGCTGCGGGTGGGATTGGGGGATCTTTTCCGCAAGCCGAAACCAGAGGATTACCAAAACCCCACCATTCTGGCTTTCATTCATCTACCCAACCTGCTGGCCGCCTGGAACAGTGAATCCTATCGGCCCCAGACCCGCTGGGAAGATTTTCATTTTTCCCATGAAGCCTTGAGCCTCTTCCGGGAAAATGAAGCTAATCAGCGCATTGTGGGTTCGATTCTCACCAACATCAAACAGTGGCCCTTAAGCGCCATTACCGATTCCCACCCTTTGCGGATTCTCGATCAGGATACCGGAACCGATCTGGAGATCCGGCCCACTTCCAACGCCATGCCGGTGCCCGGGCAACCAGTCACCGTCAGCCCCGACGATCCCCTGGATCCCATTGAGCTTTATGCCTACTACCTGGGGCTTTTCATCAACCACCGGGTCAACGGGCTCTTTTTGGAATATTACATGACCTTCCCGGTCACCTATCCCAAGGAGGTCAAGGAGTCCATCTTGGCTTCCTTTGGTCGGGGGTTGCAGCGCTCCATGCCCGCCTCCCTCATGAACAGTGATCGGATGGCGCGGTTTTCGGTGCGGGAAGAGGGCTCGGAGCCTGCGGCCTATGCGGCCTGCGCCTTGGAAGAGCTTAAAATCGAAGCCACCCGGGAGGGGACCGCTTTTGCGGTGTTTGATTTTGGTGGCGGTAGCTCCGACTTTGATTTCGGCATCTATCGCCTCCCTTATGGGGAGGAGGAAGCGGGCTATGAAACGGTCCTCAGGCACTTTGGCGCCAGTGGCGATATGTTTCTGGGAGGTGAAAACCTGGTAGCCCACCTGGCTTATCTCACCTTTCAGCACAACATCGAAATTTGCCGGAAGCACAAAATTCCCTTTGCTTGCCCGCCTGAAGGGCGTCTTTTCCCCGGCAGCGAACTTTTCGTCGATTATTCCCACATCGCCCAGACCAACTCCACCATGTTGATGGCCAAGGTGCGGCCCATCTGGGAAAACTTTGACTGGGCTGTGGAAGAGGGTGTCGCCACCACTCCATCTGGAGGCAAAGCGGCCCCTCCCCCGTCCCGGCGACGCTCCGACCGCATCGGCGATGCCCTGGC
>JADFZT010000113.1 GCA_015232395.1 Magnetococcales bacterium
GGGCGGAGCCCTCAAGGTCTTGGCCTTGTCTTTGGCTCTTGGAGGATTCTGTCCGATTTTGGTTTGGATTGACTATATTAAGCCACGTTACGGGCAAACTCCGCTTCATTCTGGTTTTGGCTGATCTCTTCTCCCTGATATTTAAGCAGGTTTTTAATCACCCCGATGGAGACCTCCGGCCGTTCGCGCAAGAGTTCCCAAAAGTCAGCTTTGCGAATCATCAGCGCTACTACCTTGTCCACGGCCTGGCAGGTGGCGGCCCGGGGGCTGCCGGAGAGGATGGCCAGTTCACCGATGATACCCTTGCGGGTGATTCGATCCGGTTGGCGCTTTTCATCTACCAAAATATCCACCTCCCCCTCCACCACGATATAGAGGCTCTCTCCCGGCTCCCCTTGTTCGATAAATCTTTCTCCCGGTTGGAAGCGCACCTCCCGGGTGATGGGCAAAATGGTGGCGATCTCCTCTCCGGGGACCGCTTCAAAAAAGGAGACCCCTTTCAGGAAGAGGACGGTTTCAAGGGGTGAGAGGGACATTTCAAATCTCCTCGCAGGGCTGGAAAAGATGCCGCACAGGGTATCGGGTATCAGGGTTTGTTCGTCATCGAAGCCGGGAGGTTCGGCCAGGAAGGCCTCTGGATCGATACCGGCTTCCTTGTCGGTCAGGAGAATGAGTTCCAAAGCAAACCTGGCGGTTTTGCGCACCAGGGGGTGTTGATCCTGTTTGGCTTGCATCATGTTGGGGAGTAATTTGCGCAGTCGGTCTTGGCCCAGGGAGATCAGATCGGCGATGCATTTGACGGTGACACTGCGTACCCAGGGATCCTCGGCAGCGGTCAACTCTCCCAGGCGGGCCACCAGGGGCTGGGAGGTGAGGGCCAATTTTTTTTGGGCGATGGCCAAAAGCGCCAGATCCGAGGAGACGATATAGGGGATCAAAAGCTCCTTGACCGGGCGGCTGGCTACATTATCGATCAGCTCCAGGGTGTTGGCGCGACGGCGGTCGTCCCCTCCCCGAAGGGCTTCACTGACATCCTGGATGGGGAGGTCTGGATGGCGCAGGGCGAGCAAAGCCAGCAACCGGTCGTGATCCTGAATGGAGCGCATGGCGACAGCCTCAACCAGCAGGGGATCCCGGATCCCCTCCAGACGGATATCCATTTGCAGCAGGCGGCGGTTGTAGGCAATGGTCAACTCATCCACCAGCCGTTTTTCCAGATGGCTGGCCTCCAGAGGCAGGCGGTAGCCGCTGCGGTGGAGATTGAAGAGCGCCTGATAGATGTTGGAACGGATCAGATTGTGGGGTTCATCCAGGCGGGAGACCAATATCTCCAAAGCCCGGGGGGAGGCGTTCAACTCCAACACCCGGGGTAGCTCCGCCCGTATGGCCAGGGGGAGCTTGCTGTCTGCCAACATGTGCGCCACCCGACCGATATCCCGGCACACCGAACCCACCACCGCCTGGGTGGCGAGGCTGCGGGTGACCGGTTGAAAGAGGAGGGGCAGGAGGGGTTCGATAAAGAGGGGAGAGGCGATTTTGGCAGCAGCCCGGATCGCTTCCAGGCGTACTTTGGGGTCGGGATCGGCCAGGAGTTCAGTGAGGGCATCGGCAATGGATTCCACCCCCAGCTCTCCCAGGATCCAAGCGCCGATCCGGCGCTCCTGGGCAGCCTCGTTTTCCAGCATGCCTTTGAGTTCATTGCCCGCTTTGAGCAATCCCCCAAGCCCCCCATATTGAATCATGCAGAGCACGGCTGTTCCCCGGATGCGGGGTGGGGCCTCTTTGAGAAAGGGTTCCAGCTCGTGAAGTCCCCCTTCCAGGCGGATTCGGGCCAGAGCGGTGATGGCGGCTCCACGCTCTGTCTCGTGGGGGGCTGAGAGATGTTCCCGGATGAGTTCCAGATGTGCCTCAGCCTGGCGTTCACCCAGATAGCGCAGGGCCTCCACGCGAATATCGATATTGGCATGTCGGGTGAGGGGGGCTACTTCGTGGCTCCAATCGGTCTGCTCCACCTCTCTCACCAGGGTGAGGGCGTGGAGCACCCGCATGTGGTTTTTTTCCTGGAGGGCCTGGCGCAACACCCGGGCGCTGGTATCGTCGTTGAGATCCACCACCTCATCCATCAGCGCCATGCGCCGCATGACGATGCTGTCGGAGAGGGTTTGCACATACATCCGGGAGGCGCGAAAAAGGAGCGTAAACCAGTAGAGGACAAAACCCAGGAGTGGCACGGACCAGAGCACCAGAGAGAGATCCTGCCACTGGCTGGCGAGAAAAAAGACGATCCCCAACCCGAGGATGACCGGGGGTTTGATAAAACCATCCAACACTGCTTTTACCTTGGAGCGCACCCGCTGGGGGATGGGTAGAAAAAGCATGTTGAAGGCGGAATCGTTGATGGTGTACTGAAAAACATGGATGGCCACCCGGGAGACAGTCACCGCCCAGAGCGCTCCCCCAGTCGCCAAAATCGCCATCCCGCCCAGGCCGATGAACAAGGGGAGCAAAGAGAGTGCGGCCATCACGCCAAAACGCTCCATGAACCGCCCGGCCAGAAAAAACTGCATGAACGCCGCCAGGATCCCGGAGCCCAGGCTGAGCTGCGCCAGAAAGATGACCATCCCCTGGCTGTCATCCAGATAATGTTCCTTCAGGGCCAGGTCCATCTGATATTCGGTGATATAGCTGGTGATGGCGATCACCACCACCAGAATGCCCATCACCATGACCAGAGGCTCCTGGCGGATTTCCGCCAGATCTTGGGATAGATCCTGGACCAGACCGTTTTTTTTCTCCTGGGTGGGGTTGGGCGGGGGATGGGCGATTTCCGGGGGATCCCAGTAGCGGCGGGAGAGGTGTCCTACCGAGAGTGCCGTTATCAGAAGGCTGCCAACGATAAAAAAGATCAGATCCTTGGTGGCCAGCTCCCGGGCCATGGTACCAATCACCCCCCCATAGAGAATGGAGGAGATGGCGCTGCCTCCGGCGATGATGCCAAAAAGACGTTTGGCCTCCCGGGTGTTGAACAGCTCTCCGGCAAAAGTCCAAAACTGGATGATGCCGATGGCTCCGATGGTGTCGAAAAAGACCGTCATGAGCAGCAAAAACCACATCTGATTCTGAAGGTCGGTTTCCAATAAAAAACGAAATCCCAGGGCGGCCAGTTGAATGACCAGAAAGGAGCCCAGAATGACCCGGGGCAGGGGAAAACGTCGGGTGAGACGGCTGTGGAGGGCCACTGCCACGACGATGGCGATGGAGGGAAGAATAAACTTGAAGGGGATCGCTTCCTTGGGCAGGGCGCTCAAATAAAAGGAGCGGGTGATCATCTGGCCGGTGATCATCACCCCACCGATCAAGGCGATGGAGTAGGCCAACATAAACCCGACCCGCTCCCCTTCACCGGGATTGATTCGGAAAAGAACCCGGAGCAGATCCGACCACAGACGCCGTTTTTGGGTCTCGTGTCGGGATTGGCCCAGGGGAGTTGGGTTGGACATGGTTTTTCCACGGGGTGGAAAGTGATGGGGAGGCCATCGGATCGTTGGTTCGGCGCCCCCCGTGCCTGGTGTGATCATTTGCCAGGGATTTTGTCTTAATTTTTGTCAGCCTGATGGAAATATAGCGGAAATCCTTTGGCTGAGCCATGCCGATGGCAGCGATACCCGTACACTTGGATCAGGGTTTTCAGTCCGCGATATTTCAGTATAAAAAATCCCTGAAAATGGTCAGAGGTCGTTGGCGTGTGGGGGGGTGGATTGGATTACACCTGTGCTATAGTTGATCGGTTTTGTTTATACCGATTGTCTGGCAGGGAATCGGTCGCTGGGAAAAGTCAAAAAAACCCTTAACCAAAGAGCCGTTGAAATGGTCTATTTGGAAAATATCGTCTCAGGTACCCCAGACCAGCCCATTGAAATCGCCCAGGGTATCTGGTGGGTGGGTTATTATCAGCCGGACGATCCCTTTCAATGCCATGTTTATCTGATCGAAAACGGGGATCAATCGGTGCTGATCGATCCCGGCTCCCGGCTCACCTTTGGCCACACTCTACAAAAAATCGAAAAGATCATCCCCTTTTCGAAGATTCGATATTTTATCTGCCACCATCAGGATCCGGACATCACCGGGGCCATGGCCATGATCGATCGGATGATCAATCGGCCTGATGCGGTATTGGTCACCCATTGGCGAGGGGGGGTGCTGCTGAAACATTTGGCCCTCAATATGCCTTTCTGGCATGTGGAGGAGAACGATTGGCAGCTTGATCTGGGGGGGCGGATTTTATCGTTTATCTTTACCCCTTATGCCCACTTTCCCGGAGCATTTTGTACTTTCGATGAAAATACCGGGGTGCTTTTTTCCAGTGATATTTTTGGGGGATTTACCGAGGGATTTTCCCTGTTGGCTCAGGATGAATCCCACTTTGAGGCGTTGAAGCCCTTTCACGAGCACTATATCCCCTCCCGGGAGATTTTGGCCCACACCCTCAATAAACTGACCCAAAAACCCCTCTCCCTGATCGCCCCACAACACGGCTCCATCATTCCCCAACATCTGATCAGCCCCATCGTTCGCCAGCTGCGCAAGCTCGATTGTGGTCTCTATCTCATTGCCGGGGAAGAGACCGATATTATGAGCCTCTCCAAGCTCAACCAGATATTGCGGGATATCAACCAGACCATGGTGGTGCACCGTGATTTTCGGGATATCGCGGTTATCTTGTTGCAGATCAGCCAACGCCTGCTACCCGCAAAGGCGTTGGAATTTTATGTCCCCCAGGAGGATAAGGCCCTGCACCTGACTCTGGAAAATGGCTTTAATGGCGATGTGATTCCCTTACCCCCTCTTCTGGATGCCATTTTCAAGGGGGATCGCACCAGCTGGGTCAAAACCAACCCTTTCAACTATCGCATTGAGTGCTGGAACCTTTCCGGATCGGGGTTGGGGCCCGAAGCTGCGGAAACGGTGTTGGTCATTCCCCTTTTCGCACCGGGAAGTGGCCAGATCAACGGCGTGACGGTCATCCCCCTCACTGAGATGGTTGAGGTGGGGGAGATGGGGCGGGAGATGATCGACCAGTTGGCTTTTGTGTTACAGGTGGCGGTGGAGCGCCGACGCATGGAGGCGGAATTGATTCAGGCCAAGGAGGCTGCTGAGGCGGCTGCTCTGGCCAAGGGGGCTTTTCTGGCCAACATGAGCCACGAAATTCGCACCCCCATGAACGCCATTATCGGCCTCACCCATCTCTGCCTGCAGACCCCTCTTTCTTCCAGGCAGTCCGATTATTTAAACAAGGTCCATAGCTCCGCCAACGCCCTTTTGCGAATACTCAACGATATTCTCGATCATTCCAAAATCGATGCGGGCAAGCTGGAGATGGAATCCATCGATTTTACCCTGGAAAAAGTGTTGAGCGATCTGGCCACGGTGGTGGCCATCAAAGCAGAGGAAAAGGGGCTGGAACTCCTGATCGATACCGCAGTGGACATTCCCGTTCATCTGATCGGGGATCCCCTGCGTCTGGGGCAGGTGCTCACCAACCTCACCAACAATTCGGTCAAGTTTACCGAGCGGGGAGAGGTGGGGATTGTCACCGAAATGTTGGAAAAGGAGGCCGATCGCGTCCGGTTGCAATTTAGCGTCCGGGATACCGGCATCGGCATGAGCAAAGAGGCGGCGGCGAAGCTTTTTCAGGCGTTTACCCAGGCAGACGCCTCCACCACCCGAAAGTTTGGTGGCACCGGCTTGGGGTTGACCATTTCCAAGCAGCTGGTGGAGTTGATGGGTGGGCAGATTCGGGTGGAGAGTGAACCGGGGGTGGGTAGCCAGTTCATATTCGATGGCTGGTTTGGTCTCGCCACCAAAAAAACCACCAAGCCCCTCGTTGTGACGGCTGATCTTCGGGGGCTCAAGGTGCTGGCGGTGGATGATAATGAAAGCGCCCGCAAGGTGATTACCGAATATTTGACCTCCTTTGGTTTTCAGGTTTCTGGCGCGGTGAATGGCAAAGACGCCCTGGTGCGGGTGCAGGAGGCGGATATGATGGAGGAGCCTTTTGATCTGGTGGTGACGGATTACATGATGCCTGAGATGGATGGCATTGAGACCGCCCGACGCATCAAAAGCGGTGTGGATCTGCAAAAGATTCCTGTCATCATCATGGCTACCGCCTATGGCAACGACAAGGTGGTGCGTGAGGCGACGGAAGTGTCCCAGGTGGATGGATTTTTGGTCAAGCCCATCAACCAAAGCCTGCTGTTTGACACCATCATGGAGGCCTTTGGTCATGCTGATGTCTCTTCCAGTCGGAGCCGGATGGAAGTTCATCTGGCCGGGGAGCGGATGGGGGCGCTTTCCGGAGCCAGGCTGTTGCTGGTGGAGGATAACGAAATCAATCAGCAGGTAGCCCGGGAGCTGCTGGAGAAGGCCAACATAGAAGTTGTTCTGGCTGAAAATGGCCAGGTGGCACTGGATCGGGTTCATCAGGAGCCTTTGGACGGGGTGTTGATGGACATGCAGATGCCGGTGATGGATGGCTTGACCGCCACCCGGCGAATCCGCGCAGAGCAGCGCTTTGATGGTTTGCCCATCATCGCCATGACCGCCAACGCCATGGCTGGGGACCGGGAGCGGTGCCTGGAGGCGGGTATGGAGGATCACATCACCAAACCCATCGATCCCGAAGGGCTGTTCGAAACCCTGGCCAAATGGATCACCCCGGCCAAGCCCATCCCCTTTACCCCGATTGATTCGGCTCCCTCTGGCAGCCGCCCGGCCAGTCCCGCTGGTGATCTTGACATTCCGGGCTTGGATACCCGGCTGGGGTTGAAGCGCATCGGAGGAAATGCCGAGCTTTATCTTTCACTGCTGAAAAAGTTTTGCAAAAATCAGCAAAAAGTCCCGGAGGAGATTGCCCGGGCCCTGGAGGGGGAGGATTGGTCTTTGGCTGAGCGTTTGAGCCACACCCTCAAAGGCGTTTCCGGCACGATCGGCGCTCAATCCCTTCATCTTTTGACCAAGGGGCTGGAAGGACGGATCCGGGAAAAGGACCGAAGCGGGTGCGCTCCCATGCAGGCCCAGGTGGCAGAGGAGTTGGGTCGGTTGATTCAGGGCATTGGGGAGGCTCTGGACAAGAGTCCTTCGGAGGCACCGCCGGATGGGCAGACCCAAGGGGAAGGGGGTGGGGCGGTGGATCTGGTGGCATTGACGCCGCTTTTCCAGAAGGCCAAAGAGCAGTTGGCCATTTATGATGCCGATGTGGATGAGACCCTGTCGGAGATTCGCACCCAGGTCGGCCAGACTGCGATGCTTGCACGGTTGGATGAGGTGACGGGTTTGTTGGAGCAGTATGATTTTGAAGGGTGTCTGGAAGTATTGATACGTTGGATGGATGAACTCGGAGTGGATGTGGAGCAAAACGATGGCTAACCAACCTGCCAAACCCTCGATCCTGGTGGTGGATGATACCCCGGAAAATTTGGATGTGCTCAAGGGGGTCTTGAGAGATCGCTATATGGTGCGCCCGGCGATTAATGGTGCACTGGCGCTTAAGCTTGCCGCCAAGGATCCTCAGCCGGATTTGATTTTGTTGGATATCATGATGCCGGAGATGGATGGCTATGAGGTGTGCCGCCGTTTGAAGGAGAGCCCCCGCACCAAGGATATTCCAATCATTTTCGTCACCGCCAAAGCCAAGGTGGAAGATGAACTCAAGGGGTTGGAGATGGGGGCGGTGGATTATATCCAAAAACCCATCAGCCCCCCGGTGGTGGAAGCCCGGGTTAAAACCCAGCTCTCCTTGCGTCACGCCAACCGGGAGTTGGTACAAAAAAACAGCCGACTCTATGAGATCAACGAAAAACTGACCGCGAGCCTGGAGCAGCTTTCCGCCTCTGAGGAGCGGTTTCGCAGTTTGGTACAGACCATTCCCGATATCGTCTACAAGATCGACGACAACGGCCTGTTTACCTTTCTCAACAAGGCTGTAGAGCGGTTGGGGTTTCACCAGTCGGAGCTGATCGGCCAGCATTTCAGCCAGATTATTCACCAGAGCGATATCCCCAGGTCCAGTCGGGAGGAGGTTATCGCCGAGCATGGGCCGGACACCCCCCAGGGGGAAAAGAAGGTGTTTGATGAGCGGCGAACGGGTTTGAGAATGACCGCCGGATTGCAGATTCGTCTATCGTCGAAGTCAGGCCAGGCCGCTGAGGCTGCTGAAATCAAGACTTTGAGCGAAGAGGTGGTGCATGTGGAGGTCAATAGCTCCGGGCTTTACGAGACGGAGGAGACTCAGGAGGCTGAGCGTAATCGCAGTTATGTGGGCACAGTGGGGGTGATTCGGGATATTACCGAGCGGATTCGCATCCAGGAGCGGTTACGTTTGGCCAAGGAGCAGGCGGAGGAGGCGACCCGGCTGAAGGATAAGTTTGTCTCTCTGGTGGCCCACGATCTGCGCTCCCCTTTAAGCTCGATGGTGGGGCTGCTGGAATATCTATCCGAAGATACTGAAAATCCTCTGGGCAAGGAGCAAAAATCCCTCATCTGCGAGGCGGTCAAGAGCGGCCACAACCTGACCCGGATGATTGAGGAGGTGCTCAACATCAGCCGCCTGAAGACCGGCAAGATTACCCTGGAGAAGGGTTTTTTTGATGGCCACTATATCACCACGGAAATTTTGCAGCGGCTGGAATATTTGAGCCAGCTGAAAGGGGTGACCCTCCTCAACGAGGTTCCCGGTGCCACCCGGCTTCATGGCGACCAGACCCTGTTTGGGGAGGTGATTCAAAATCTGGTCTCCAACGCCATTAAATTTTCCAAAGGGGGACAAACCATCCGGGTGTTCGTTCCCAATGGCGAATCCACCACCATCGCGGTGGAGGATCAGGGGGTGGGGATTCCCGAGGGGGTGGTGACGAAGCTGTTTAATGTATCGGAAAAAGTTTCCACACCAGGCACGGATGGCGAGCAGGGGACGGGTTTTGGCCTGCCCTTTTCGAATGACATCATGGAGGCCCACAACGGCCAGTTGACTGTGCGTTCGGTGGTGGGGAGAGGCTCTGTCTTCAAGGCCTATCTCCCCTTTGTCAGGCCCCGAATTGTGGTGGTGGATGACGATCACGGTGGGCGCACCATGCTGAAACAGGCGTTGCGTCCGTTTCAGACGGAGCTTTTCGAGGCGGTCAACGGTGAGGAGGCTCTGGCGCTGATTCGGGAAAAACGCCCCCACCTGGTGCTGACCGACATTCAGATGCCCCGGATGGATGGTTTCCAGCTCCTGGACGCCATGAAAAAAAGCCCCCTGGAGCGGGAAATTCCGGTGATTGTGATCACGGTAGATAAGGACAGCGAAACCCGGGATCGGGCTTTCCAGCTGGGCGCGGTGGATTTCGCCACCAAACCCCTGGAACTACACGATTTTCTACCCCGGGTGCGGCACTTGCTGGGGGGGTGATCGGGTGATCAGGTGATCAGACAGGGGGGGATTCAAGAGGGTCGGGGCAGGTTTCGATAGACTTTACCGCGGCTGGCGATACGAATTATCTGGACCAGGACGGTTTGGTCATGAATCTGATAGATGACCCGGAAATTACCCACCCGGAGACGATGGAACAGCCGGTAAGCGCCCTGTAGAGCCTTGGTGCCATGGGGGCGTGGGTCATTGGTGAGGGATTGGATCGCTTTTAGCAGGCGGAAGCGTTCTTGATGGGGCAGGGCGGCCAACTCCTTCCGGGCGGGGCGGGAGAGTTCAACCCGGTATTTCATTTTCCAGGCCGAGTTCTTGGATGACCTCTTCCAGGGGGGTCCACTTTTGATCGGGATCGGAGAGGATTTTTTCAGCGGCTTCAATGTCGTGTTGGTCTTCGAGTCGTTCCAGCAACCGTTCCAGCAGCCGAAACTCCGCCATGGGGATGATGGCGGCGATTTCTTTTCCATCCCGGTTCAGGATGATCCGCTCCTGGCTCTCCACAGCTTGGTTGATGGCTTCGGTCATTTGCTCTGGGGCTTTGGCGATGGGCATCTGTTTCATTTCCATGGGCTCCCTTCGGGTTGTTTTTTCAGGATAGCACCTGTGGGAGTTGGTCGCCTACGAAATTATCCTAAATCCGGCAGTTGGGCGTGTGGGGCTGGTGCAGGATATTGGTTCGCAGAGTGAATTGGGAGAAATCGCCGATACCATTTTGGTCACAAGACTTTCTCCCCCGGCAGCCAATCCTCCGCCTGCCACAGGGTGGGGAGGGTGTTTTGTTCCTCCAGATCCCGGAAGGTGAGTATTTTTCGCCCTTCCCCTCCCCAGAGATATTGATCCCCCTCCCCCTGATAGCTCATCCATCCCCCCTCAATTGAGACCAGGATTTCAAGGCACTCACCACTCTTGGCGCACCAGATACGCACCGAGCCATCGCGACTTGCTGTAATGACGCGTTTTCCTTGGTAGTCGAAAGCCGCGGATAAGACTGTAGATTGGTGTCCCTTGAGAGTAGCGGTTATTTCAGCTGACTCAGCGTCCCAGATGCGTGCTGTATGATCGTAACTAGCAGTGACGACGCGTTTGCCTTTTGAGTCGAAAGCCGCAGATGAGACCCAAGATTGGTGTCCCTTGAGAGTAGCGATTGTTTTAGCTGACTCTGCGTCCCAGATGCGTGCTGTTTGATCGTGACTTGCTGTGACGACGCGTTTTCCTTTTGAGTCGAAAGCTGCGGATGAGACCCCAGATTGGTGTCCCTTGAGAGTAGCGATTATTTTAGCTGACTCTGCGTCCCAGATGCGTGCTGTTTG
>JADFZT010000114.1 GCA_015232395.1 Magnetococcales bacterium
ATCACCGCACCCACCGCAAAACCGATGGCCGTGGCAAAGTCGAGGAAGATAATCAACATGACAAAGAGCACACCACCAACGAAACCATGATGAACATCGCGGTGGACAAGCTCCAAGAGCTCAAAAAAGACTCCAGTAAGATGATGGCCCGGGATCTTCATGAGCTGATGCGCGCTTGGGAAAATTATCACCGGATCTATGCTGGTGAGGCCCATCTGCGTCACATGCTGTTCCGCAAAGAGACCCGCTATCCCGGTTTCTACTACAACATGGATTACAACTTCGTGGACGAAGAGAACTGGAAATGCTTCGTCAACTCGAAGATCGATCCCAAGACCGGTGAGTGGTCCGTGTTCAAGCGGGCGCACATCGACTTGGTTTCCAAGCCGTAAAAGACCCGATTCGGGTGATCTGGATCACCTGTAGCTGGTCAAAGGGGGGGGTGGAGTTTTCCACCACCCCCTTGTTTTTTTTGGTTGGTGTTTTGGCAAGGTGTTTTTTTTAACGAATTGTTTTTTAATGGCTATTTTAAGAAATTTGTTTTTTTGAAAAGCCCATTGCAGAATGATGGTTGATTTTTTTCCCCCATTTTGAAGATCCTTGACCGCTGGTTCTGAATGGTAAGCGTTGCAAAAAGTCTCCTTTGGAGAGGTGGGATGAGCTACCGGGGTGAACATTTTGAGGAGTTGATTCTGTTTGAGGGCGTTGGTTACGAGCGGGTTCGGGAAATTCTCGAAAAATGTCCGGTTGTGGCTCTGGAGCCTGGAGAGGTTCTACTCACGCCGGAAAATCGGAATCAGGCCATCCATCACGTGCTGGATGGGCAACTTTCAGTCCATCTGAAACTATTGACCGCTCCCCCTATTGCCACCATCAAACAGGGGGAGTTTGTGGGGGAGCTCTCCCTCATCGACGACAAATCCGCTTCTGCTTTCGTCAAGGCGGCCAAAGCGACTGAGCTTCTGGTCGTTGATCGCGCCATTTTTAAAAATCTCATCGCTCTCTCTCCTGAAATTGTCCTGAATCTATTGCGTATTTTTGCGGCTCGCATGCGGTTCAACACCGAGGCCCTGGCGGAAAACCAGCTCATTCGTACGGTGCCGGATATTATCTATCGTTTGGATAAAGAAGGATATTTTGTTTTTTTGAATGAGTCGGTGACCAATCTCGGCTATACCACCACTGAATTGCTGGGACAGCATTTTCATACCCTGGTGGCTGAGGAGGATCTGGAGCAGGTCAGTTTTTCCCATGCCATTCAAAAGATCCGTTCGGGCTCGGGATTGACCGATTCCCCACCAAAACTATTTGATGAGCGCCGTTCCGACCATCGCAAAACCCGGGGGTTGGAACTCAAGCTCAAGATGAACAATAAATGGGTTGATCAGCCAGGCCGGGATGCGGTGGTGGCGGACAATCAGATTATTGCCGATGTCAGCTGCACGGGGCTTAGGCAGCTGGAAAAGGAGGAAGAGACCTATATCGGTACCATCGGCATCATTCGGGACGTGACCGAACGCAAAATGTATCAGGCCCAGGTCGCTGAACAGAAAGCCCGGATGGATGCGATTTTTACCACCATGGCCGATGCCATTCTGGTGATCAACGAACGGGGTATCATTGAATCCCTCAACCATTCAGCGGCAGATATTTTCGGCTATGAAGAGAGCGAACTGCTGGGCCAAAACGTCACCCGGCTGATGGCTTCTCCGGATCGGGAAAAGCACGATGGCTATCTGCAAAGATATTTTGAGACCGGTCAATCGAGGGTGTTGGGCCAGCGTCGGGAAGCCCGGGGGGTACGCAAAAACGGCGATGAATTTTTCCTGGATCTGGCGGTTTCCAAGGTGGAACTCGACAATCGAGTGCTCTTTACCGGAATCATTCGGGATATCACCGAGCGCAAGGAAGCGGAACGGATCATCCATTTTCAGGCTAATTATGACGCGCTGACCAAGCTCCCCAATCGGGCGATGTTTATGCGAGAGTTGGAGGCCGCTGTGGATCAGGCTCGGGACAGCCAGGAAAGTTTGGGCCTGATGTTTATTGATCTGGACCGTTTCAAGTGGGTCAACGATACGCTTGGCCATGATGCTGGAGATTGTTTGTTGCAGATGGCCGCTGAGCGGGTTTCCCTCTGTGTGGGGGAGGGGGATCTGATTGCTCGGCTGGGTGGCGATGAATTTACCGCCATCATCAGGGGATATGACGGCGTGGTCGGGATGGAGGATGTGGCCCGGCAGGTTTTGGACCGTCTGAATCAACCCTTTGTGTATGAAGGGCAGGATTTTTTTATCTCCGGATCCTTGGGAGTGGCTCTTTTTCCTGACGATGCCCAAGATCAGGATGTTTTGTTGAAAAATGCCGATGAGGCGATGTACCGATCCAAAAAGGCCGGTCGCAACAGCTACCACTTTTATGCGGGTCCGTCCCTCACCAAACCGAAACAGTATTGATTCCTGGTTGGTCGGATTTCCAAAACCTGGCAGGTGGGAGCAGGAAGCCTCAGGGGTTGGCAGATTTGTATCGATTTTCCCGGGGATCATCAAACAGTTAAGTCAACTGGAAGGAAGCTTTTAATGTCAGATCAGAATCAGGAATCGGACAAGGAAAAGGTGATGCAGCTGGATGAGGAGTTGCGCAACATTCCTCGGGAAATTCGGGATATCATCGATCCGGTGCGTCTGCGGGGCAAGGATACTTTTTGCTTTAGCTGCTATCCGGGTATTTCCTGTTTCAACACCTGCTGCTCCAATATCGAGATCGTTCTGACCCCCTACGACATTCTCCGTCTGCGCAAGCGGCTCGATCTTTCCGCTGAAGAGTTTCTCTATGAATACGCCACTCCCAGCCAGCTCCAGAAGGGGCAGCTGCCGGTGGCCTTGATGCAAATGGATGCCAAAACCGGCCAATGCCCCTTTGTGACCGATGAGGGGTGTTCGGTCTATGAAGATCGTCCGGTCACCTGCCGCTACTATCCGGTGGGGCTGGCTCTTTTGCGCAAGCAGGATGAAAGTGAACAGGATGCCTTTCACTTTTTGATCAAGGAAGATTTTTGCAAGGGGCACCAGGAAGAGAAAAAATGGACCGTGGACGAATGGCGGGCCGACCAGGGCAGTGACGGCTATGACGAACGCAACCAGGGGTGGATGGAGGTGATTCTCAAGCGCCGTTCTGCCGGGGATGCGGTGAGCACTTCCCTTCAGGTGTCGGAATTTTTCTATATGGCTACTACTAACCCCGAAAGCTTTCGGCACTTCGTGTTTGATTCTTCCTTTCTCAAGCGATATCAGGTGAATAAGGAGATCGAAGAGCAAATTCGAAACGATGATGAGGCGCTGACCGAGTTTGCTTTCAGCTGGCTGAAAAGTGCTCTGTTTGGTGATGAATTTATCCCGGTACGCCCGGAAGAGATCAAGGCCGCCCGAAAACGGGCTGAGGAAAAGCGGGCTTCGGCCAGCAAAAATGTCGCCGACAAAATGGATGCAGCGGCTAAAAGCAAACAGGAAACAGCTGAAAACGACAGCACCGAGGGAGAGGGATAAGATGATTGTGCGTCCTTCCGGCCTGGTGGTGAGGAAGGGCCGACTCTTAACCATGCGTTATCGCTATGGTGGGCAGGAGCGGTTCAACTTGCCGGGAGGCAATCACGATCCCGGTGAGTCGGCCGCCAGCTGCCTGATTCGGGAGTTTGCCGAAGAGTTGGGAATGGAAGTGCTGCAACTGGGGGATCTCCTCTGGGTGGCGGAAACCGCTGCCGGGGGGCGGGAGGTGATGCACCTGGTTTATGATATTCCCGACTGCTGTGGGGAGGCTCTACCCAATCCCGATCACACCAAGGCTCTGGAGGCGGTCTGGCTGCCTCTGGAGGCCTTGGAGAGTGCTCCTCTCTATCCCGCCTTGGGAAAAAATTTAATTCGCTGGATGCAAAATCACGACTCCGGCACGGTTTATCTGGGGCGATTGCCGCAACCCTGGTTTGATTGATCCCCTTCCTCCCCACTCTGGGCCATGATTCCCCTTCCCTTTAGGCCCCCCTTTTTTTAGGGGGCCTGGGGATATGGTCGTTTTTTTTTCGGGAACTACACGGCCCAGCTCCACTTTTTGTCGGACAAACCCTGCTAAACGCCTTGTTTTTTAACGTTAATAAAAGTGGTTGATTCCGTTTTGATCTGCCTGAGGGTGGGAAATGCGGCCTCAAGCCTGATTGTACGTTTTGATTGTCAGTGATGCAGGTGTAATCAACACTGTATCGGCGTGAAAATTTTCATTATTCCATTGTGCACCTGCGAAAACAGCTTTTCGAGCGGGGTTGTGGCTGGGGGCTTGGGGGCTGTTTTTTTTGGTGTTTTCAGCTGATTTTGAATTGATATTTTCTTATATATGTTGACACACGGGGCTCCCAGAGATTAAACCTCTTCGAACCTTGGCGGCATATCTATGGCCGCATTTAAACGGCTTATTTTTGGAAGATATCACTGGATATCGCCGTTTTTCGGGACAAATTGGTTCCGTACTTTTGACAAACGCGAGGGAAGATCAGCGCTATGGGACTTATCAGAAATCTATTGGCTGTACTGGGGTTGTGTGTTGTGGTGGGAGCAGGTTACGGCTATGTCGTCGTGGCTCCTGAACTGGATGAATTTGACCCCGGTTACATGAAAATCTACACTGAATTTGCCACCAAGCTTTGGGAGACCAAGGATCCGGGTGAGGCCATGATGTGGTCGGTTCCGGCTGATCCGGATCTCACTGCCGAGGATGTCAAAGAATCCTTGAAAAGCTTGGCCAGTCAGAAAAACTTTCTTTTTGTCGGCGAGGCCCCGTTCTACAAACAGGTCCAGGCCATCACTGGCAAGCCTTACCGTCACGTCTCTTTCATGTCGTTTTGTGATGCCGGGGTAGGCAAAATGATGGCGGATTACCGGGATGCCTATACCGGTTTCATGCCTTGCCGCATCGCGGTGGTGGAAGACAAGGAAGGGCGGATTTGGCTCCACTCGATGAATCTCGACATGATGATTCACGGTGGTCGCAGGCTTCCCCCGGAACTGCGTGAGGAAGCGCTTCGGGTTCGCAACGTCATCTGGGAAATGCTGGAAGGTGCTGCGGCTGGAGAATTTTAATCAGGTTACGAATCCGGATTCGGGAGCGTGCATCCAAAAGCAATGCGACGAATCGGGAATCTACATAGACATCTAAATTCGAAAAAAGTCTGCGGGCACTCCGACCTCTATGAAACGGGGGGTGGGCATCGCGGGGGATATCAAGCGGCGAGAGCGAAAGGAGGAAAACCGCTATTCACTGGATTAGCAGATCCGATATTGATCTGCTCTGGTTCCAAAGTCACTTGAGGAGATCGGAGGGAGCAATGCTACAAAAGAAAATCCGTGTCCTTCTAGCTGCAGGTTGCCTGATGGCTGGTGGACTTCTGACAAGCGGAACGGCAGAGGCAGGCGCCTCAGACAGCATGTTGGCTAACACTTGTGCCGGATGTCATGGTACCAACGGTGCGGCAGCAGGACCTGCAATGCCCAGTATCGCCAATATGGACGCCGAAATCATGGTCACCTTCATGAAGCAGTATCAAAGTGGAGAGCGGCCTTCTACCATCATGACCAGAATTGCCAAGGGTTACGAAGAAGGCGAGCTGAAGCAGATTGCCGCTTACTTTGCCAAGACCCCTTGGGTTGCGACCAACAATCCGACCAAGGCCGCCCTGGTTAAGAAGGGTGCCAAACTGCACAAGAAGGAAAAATGCAACAAGTGCCATGAAGAGAATGGCCGTGTGCAGTCTGGTGAAGACCTCAATCCTCGGATTGCCGGTCAGGTCCCCGGATACCTCCATCTGATGATGAAAAACTATCAGACCCAGGAATATCCGGATCAGCCCAAGAAAATGATCAAGCGTCTCAAGAAGATGTCTGATCAGGATCTGGAGGCTTTGGCCCACTTTTACGCTAGCCAGAAATAGGCGAAAGGAGGCGCTTCATGGCACATTTTACACGTAGAAAATTCATGAAGGTTGCTGGTGGAACCGCTGCCGTTGGTTTGGCCGGTGTTTCCCCCTCACTCGCCCTGGCCGGGCAAGCACATGTGGTAGTGATCGGCGGTGGTTATGCCGGCGGTGTCGCTGCCAAATACATCCGCATGCTCAGTGGTGGCAAGGTCAAAGTGACCTTGGTTGAAAAGGACAAGTATTACTACTCTTGCCCCCTCTCCAACTGGGTCATCGCTGGATTCCGTGATATTGAAGCCCAAAAATGGTCTTGGGCCAAAGCGGCTGACGCTCACGGTTATTCCGTGGTGCATGACGAAGCGGTCGGCATTGATGCCAAAGCCAAAACGGTCAAACTCCGTGGTGGCAGCACCCTGAACTATGATCGTTTGATCGTGGCTCCTGGTGTCGGCTTCAAGAAAAATATCGAAGGCTACGACACCAAGGCGATGGTCAAAATGCCCCACGCCTGGAAAGCGGGTCTTCAGACCACTCTGTTGGCCAAGCAGATGGAAGCGATGCCTGACGGCGGTACGGCGATTGTCGTCCCCCCGGAAAATCCCTTCCGCTGTCCTCCTGGACCTTACGAGCGGGTCAGCCTGATGGCTTGGTACATCAAGCGCTATAAGCCCAAATCCAAGGTGCTGGTGCTGGATCCCAAAGATAAATTTTCCAAGTTCGGCCTCTTCACGGGCGGCTGGAAAGAGCTCTATGGCTACGGTACCGACAACAGCATCATCGAGTGGGTGGCTGCTGGACAGGGCGGTAAGGTGACGGCAGTTGATGCCGATAACATGACCGTCATGACCGACATGGATGAGTTCAAGGGCGATGTCGTCAGCGTCATTCCCAACAACACTGCGGGCGCCATTGCTCACAGTGCTGGTCTCACCAACGGTGGGGACTGGTGTAGCGTCAACAAGCAGACCTTCGAGTCCACCTCCCATCCGGGTGTGCATGTGATTGGTGACTCTTCCATCGCTGCGAAGATGCCCAAATCCGGGTATGCCGCCAACTCCCAGGCCAAAGTGGTCGCGGATGCAGTGGTACAAATGCTGGCTGGCAAGGAGCCGGGTACAGGCTCTTACGTCAACACCTGCTACTCCATGCTCTCTCCCGACTACGGTATTTCCGTGGCCGCCGTCTACAAGCTCAAGGGCGACACCATCTCCAAAGTGGGTGGTGGTCTCTCTCCGGGTAAGGCTTCGGCTGCCTACCGTAAGGTGGAAGCAGACAACAACGAAAGCTGGTATCAGAGCATCATGGCTGACACGTTTACCTGATCCTGGCTGGTTTGATGTTAAAAAAAAACGGGGCTTCTTCGGCCCCGTTTTTTTTTTGGCACGTTCCAATCAACCTGCCCACCTTCTGGAGTCGTGGTTCCCAACGCTGCACCGATTGGGCAGAATCATCCTTGACGGTGATGATGTCCTGCTTGACAATAGTCAGAATCAGGTCGTTTTTGTCGGTTGCCCAATAACAAACCTTAAGCAAACTTTTTCTCAGGCCACACGCCACAAATATTCCCTGGCCAGGGATTTCGCACTTTTTTCTGACCGTTTTTCCCGCCTTCTCCCCACGCTGCTACCCGGTACTTTTCTGGGTACATAGCAGTGACTACCTCATAGATTTGTCGGGCTTTGTATCCCCGAACATATGAGGGCTCCAGAGTTTTTCACTTCAAACAATCTCTTTTTTTTCACCCGTTGACGCACTTTTCACCCGTTGACGCATTTTTCGCCTTTTTTCCTTCGGAATTCTCCGAGATAAAGGGCCGCCAACTCCCGACCGTTCGGTGCGGTTAAACCGGGTTTGGGAGTTATCTTGTCAAGGAGTAACAAAATGGGACTTACAAACACTTCAAAAATTCTTTTTGGTTTGGTGGCTGCGGCCATGCTTGGTGCGGCCCTGTACATGGCCATGGATGATCTCAAGGTGGGAGCACCGGCTTCCCCCCCCCCTGCTGTGACTGAGACGGTGGAATAATATTAAATCCGGCAGTTGAGCGTATGCACAATCTGTAGCTTGTTGATCCGCATTTTTTGTAAGTTTTATATGTGAATCAATAGGGTACACACCAGCCACATACGCCCAACTGCTGCGTTTAGGATAACCCGGCTGTATCGGGGAAAATGCTATGCGGCTTTGTGTGTTTTGGACTGTTTTCCAGGTGATGGGGGTGTCTGGAGCCAAGCGATTTTTTCTTCTTTGAAAATATGTGTAAAGTCCCGCCCTACAGCTTCCAGGCACCTTTTTGTATCGAGTCCCACCCCTTTGAGCAAACCCCAGTAAACCAACCGGAATAGCTTTCGTAAGGCAATTCGATGGGTCCGCCCGGTCTCTTCGAAGAGCCAATCGGAGAGCTTCATAAAATCCCGAAAGGGGCTCCCACCCGCCACCATTAATTCCCGAGTATGGGTGAACCTGCCCGAGTTGCCGATCATCTCCCAATAGCGGGCAAAACGGCGTATTCGGGCCATCTCCGTAAAACTGATCAGCTTGTTTTCCAAAAGATCATAAGGGGGAGCCGGGTTGAAGATCAGACCGTGCTCTTTTTCCAGATCCAACAGGGGCGTGCCTCTGAGGCGCTTTAAAATGCCCACCTGAATCTCTTGAGGTGAGATGGCTACGAGGCGATCAAAGCCTGCGGCAAAGCTTATGAGATCCTCATGGGGGAGCCCTGCGATGAGGTCGGTGTGGAGGTGGACGCCGGTCTGGTTGCACAGCCACAACAGATTATCATGGGCCGCTTGGTCATCCTGGCGGCGGTTGATGCTCTCCCGTGCCCCTTGGTGATAGCTTTGAATGCCGACCTCGAACTGCAATATGCCCTCGGGAAAGCGGGCGATGATCTCCTTCAGGGGTTCTGGCAGGCGGTCGGGGATCACCTCGAAATGGAGAAAAAGGTCTGGCGTGAGGCGTTCCAGAAAAAAATGCAGAATCGCCAGGCTGTGGTTTACCTCCAGATTGAAGGTGCGATCGACAAATTTGAAGGCGCGTAATCCCTGCTTATAGAGTTGATCCAGCCCGTCCAGGAATCTTTCTTGGGGAAATCGGCGTACTTTTTGGTCGAGAGCTGAGAGGCAGAAGGCGCATTTGAAGGGGCACCCCCGGGAGGCTTCCACATAGACCAGGCGGTGTTGGATATCCTCCCGGGTATAAAGATCATAGGGTAGCTGTAGCTGATCCAGGGGGGGAGGTGGGGGGTGAATGATGCGTTCGGTGGGGCGGGTGCCTGAGAGCAGTACCTGACAAAGCTCCCGGAAGGCCACTTCCCCCTCGCCACAGATCACATAATCCGCTGTTTGGATGATGGCCTGTCGGTCGGTTTCGTGGCTTACTTCAGGCCCTCCCAGGATGATGATTAATTCCGGGCGGATATGTTTCAGGAGTGCCACCAGCCGGGCTGCGGGTTCGGCATTCCAGATGTAAACCCCCACACCGACGATTTTGGCCTGGGTCGCCAGAATGGCTTCGGCCATCTCCAGAGTGCGTTTTTCCAGATCAAACTCCAGCAGGGTGGCTTGGGATTGGAGCGGGCCCAGATTGGCCAGGAGATAGCGCAGTCCGAAGGCGGCGTGGGTGTAGCGGGCGTTGATGGTGGTCAGAAGAATGTCAGGCATACCCAGCCGATTTTGATTGTTTTTTAACGATGAATAAATAAGGGGGACAGGGGATATTCCCCCCCAAATTGTTGATCTGGCTTGCCGGAGAAGTCAGGCACTTTGATCGCAGTTGAATGAGAATCATAAAAAAGCCCCGGGACCAATTGGACCTGGGGCTTTTTTCTACCCGGAGCCTGAGAAAGGGAAATCAGTGCCAGGGAGAAGGCTGGGGAACGACGCGCTTATAGTAATAATTGACAAAAAATTGTAGCCGCTTGCGCTGTTCCTGGAGAAGAGCGTCCAAATTTGTCAATTCTTCGACATCAAATTTGGCCAGCAACTCAGCATAAATGGTGGGGAACAGTTTCAACATATCGAGCCTGGCTCGGGTTTTGGCAAGATTTACCTGCATGATGCACTCCTTGGTGGTGAGGATATTCTAGCGGAGATTAAAGCAATAATCATGCCGATATGTGTGTAAGGGGCGTGTGGTCAAGGGTTGCCGGGGAGGGGCGTTGCGGGTTGTTTTTTTATTGGACGTTACTTTCTTTTACACTTTTGCCGTTTTGGGAAATATTCCTGATACAAACCTCCTGTAGTGTACGACCCTACATTGTTAGAACCGATCCCTTTAGCTGGCGACGCCCATCTCCCTCCCCTGGTCGCCAGCTTTTTTTTTGCCTGCTTCCCCATGCCAGCTTCCCCATGCTGCCTGTTATCCAGGTTGGCCCCTTGTCCCGTTTTATATCGCTTGCTGTCCAGCTTTTATAGCAGTTCTATCTCAAAATTGAACACTCTTCCCTGACTCGTCATCCCCGCGAAGGCGGGGATCCAGGGAGCT
>JADFZT010000115.1 GCA_015232395.1 Magnetococcales bacterium
AGGCTGGAATTTTGCTGAAAGTGATGCAAAATTTGGAAAGGTTCGTGCCAGGCACCCTGGATTCCCGCCTTCGCGGGAATGACGGCAAAAGAGCAACGGCATATGTCCAATTCTTGATTGGAATTGCTATAGCCAATAATCAGATATCAAAAAAGGGGTAGGAGAGTTCCCTCTCTTCTACCCCTTTGAATATTCAAGCCAGCAAACCGTCATCCGCTTATCGGATCATTTCAGATGATTTATTCCTCAAGCAACAGCGGAAAAACCACCCCGGGGCTGACTATCGGGATCCACCACCATTTCAGAGCCCAGATCCGCCACTTGGGCGTCCAGCTCCATTATTTGAGCGGTCAGATCCACCACTTCACCGCTGGTTTCACCGGATTCAACACCGGTCAATAGCGCCAAGGTGGTTTCGTAAAAGGCATCCAGACCCACCTGCACCAGGGAATAGGTCTCATCAATGGTAGAGGTGACGGATTCGGTCATGAGATTGAGGGCACCCAAAATTTCCCGGGCTTCCTGAAAACCCTTGTCGATGGCCCCGCCAACCAGCCCCATATAGCTGTCCAGCTGCTCCTGGGGATCCATTTCCGGATGCGCTTGGGCATATTGATCGAAAAAGCTGGTGGCCATGCTGACGATATAGTTGGCGGTGGTTTCCGGGGTCAACTCCTGAAGATCTGGAGAACCAATGGGCTCCAGATCCGGCGTAGAAGCCAGATAGCCGTTCAACTCGGCAATGGTCTCTTCCAGCAGCAACCGCTGGGCCTGCATCATCGCAGCCTGATCGGTGAGGGAAACCACTTCGTGAACGGCATGAGCATCCGCTTTTTGGGTGGATGGAGTGGGGATCAGACTGGATGGTGCGCTACGTGAGCCTGAAGCCCGGTTGTCAAAACGGTAAAGATCGAGTGAGCCAGATTCCTGCAAGGTTAACATGTGCTTCTCTCCCAACTGGTTTATGGTGATGTGCAGCTTGTAGATGGTGCTTTTTACAGCTTGTTGGGTCGTGCTTGAACAGCTTATGGGTCGTGCTTGAACAGCTTATGGGTCGTGCCTGGTACAGCTTATCAAGAGCCGATGGATGACGGCCTATAGGATATGAATCGGTCTTTTTGCCAAGACTCTGAAACAAAAAAGCACTCCCCGGAAAAATTCTTTCCGCCAGAGAGACAAACAGAAGGGGCAAAAAATCGGCAGGATCAATTTTCTTTCTGAATGGCCAATGCCTTGCGGTAAAGAGCTGTCGAGGAAACCCCAGACCTGGCCGACACCTTGCGGGCGGCCAGCTTGCTGCCAAGTCCCTCAGCCAGAGCCTCCTTGAGCCAAGCGGTGATCTCCTCAGGGGAGGCTTCTCGGGGGGTAGCTCCCTCCACGACCACCACCATCTCCCCCCGGGGTGGATTTTGGCTGAAAAATTTCTCCAACTCCCCAGCACTCCCCCGATGCCAGGTTTCATGGATTTTGGAAAGCTCCCGAGCCACCACCACCCGCCGCTCCTCCCCCATCACCCGGGCGATATCTTTCAGAGTGGCGGCTATGCGTTTGGGGGATTCAAAAAAAAGCAGCAGCCGGGACTCTTCCGAAAGCCCTGAAAGCAGATCCTGCCGGGCTTTGGCTTTTTTCGGCAAAAATCCCTCAAAGAGAAACCCCCCCTGCCCCAACCCCGACCCCGCCACGGCGGTGGTCACCGCAGAAGCGCCAGGAAGAACGGTGACCTGAATGCCCTGGGCAATGGCCTCCTGCACCAGGGGCAAACCGGGATCGCTGATGCCGGGAGTGCCAGCGTCTGAAATCAGAGCCATGGAAATTCCCTGGCCAAGCTCAGCCAAAATTTTCGGCAGACGCTGACGGGCATTATGGTCGTTAAAACTCATCAGCGGCGTGGTAATTCCATAGCGCTCACAGAGAATTCGGCTGGTGCGGGTATCTTCTGCCAGAATCCGCTCCACCTCCGCCAATACCCGGACTCCCCGGTAGGTCATATCCTCCAGGTTGCCGATGGGTGTCGGAACAATGTACAACTCTCCCAAAGCCATTTTTTTTACCTACTCAGATCCGGTGGAAGCCATGCGCCTCAATCCATTATCATCCATAGCAGTGGTCATTGACCGAGCCTGCCAACACGGGTTTGGCTCCGGATGGCCCGTCATGGCCTTGCTGATCACCTTGAGCCTCTCTGCTTGTACCACGCCCATCGCTCCAGACAAGAGCCCACCGACAGACAAACCATCGGTCAGCGACAAAACCGAACCCGGCAAACCCACCGCCCCCCCCACCCCGGAAGATATTCATCTGCTTCAGGAAGCGGACGAAAGTCTGGAGATGGACGATCCCGAGCGGGCCGAATCCAACTATCGCCTGCTGGTGGATAAATTTCCCGGCACCCCCCTGGCCACCGAAGCGATGGTCAAACTCGGCAAAATGTTGATCGACCGGGGGGGGGCTGATGAGGTCGAAGGGGAATCCCTGTTACGCGCAGCCACTCAAAACCATCTCCACCCCTTTGCCTGGGAAGGGGCCTGGTGGTTGGGGGATTATCTCACCCGGCAAGGGGATCGGGAGGAGGGCTGGGGTTATCTTTCCGCTGTGATCCAAAATGACACCCCCCGGGCCGACTCCGCCTGGCTTAGAATTGTGGAGAGCTATTTTAGCGCCGATCCCATGGAAAGCACCGTTTCCTTTTATCGGTCGATGCCCTCCCCCCTGACCCAAACCCAGTTGCAGGGCATCTTTATGGCGGCGGATCTGCTCTCCAGACCCCGTTTGGAGGCTTTTTTAACGCTCCAACCAGCAGGCTCCCCCATCCGACCCGTGCTGGAACTCTTCATGGGAGACCGACTCCTCCAGGACGGCAATGGTCCGGGTGCGAACCAATGGTGGCGTCAGGCCATGGTGAGCGGTCAAAACATGCCGACCATTCAAACCGAAGCCAAACACCGCCTTTATGAGCCTGCCAGCAGTGACAGCCCCTTCCTGGTGGGATTGATTCTGCCCCTCT
This sequence comes from Magnetococcales bacterium, assembly GCA_015232395.1. Classification (NCBI taxonomy): domain Bacteria; kingdom Pseudomonadati; phylum Pseudomonadota; class Magnetococcia; order Magnetococcales; species Magnetococcales bacterium. The sequence continues at coordinate 3,005 of JADFZT010000115.1, forward strand.
CCGGCAAATATGCCACCCTGGGAAACAACCTCCTGCAATCCGCCCAAGCTGCTCTGGCAGACTATCGGGATGTGCCCATTGAGCTGATGGTGGAAGATAGCCACGGCACCCCTGAAGCCACGGCCACCGCCATGGAAAAACTACTGGACGCCGGGGTGGAGGTGGTGCTGGGGCCGCTCTTGCACCGCAACGCCATTGCCGCCGCCAAAATTGCCGCCAACCAGGATATCCCCCTTCTTGCCCTGAACCCCCACCAGGATATCGCCGAAATGGGGGGGGTCGGTGAGAGACAAAAGGTCTTTTTGAACGCCTTTCAGCCCACCCGCCAAGCCCAGACCATGGCCCGTCACGCTGTTTTGGAGCGAAAGCTGAAACGATTTGCCATTTTGGCTCCTCGATCAAACTATGGGGAGTTTATCGCCGAAGCCTTTACCACGGAGGTGGAAAAATTGGGGGGGAAGGTGGTTCGGGTTTCCCACTTTCCAGCCAAGGTGCCCGACTTTTCGGACGCCATCAAAGCGCTGGTCCATATGGACGAAGCCTCATCCAAAGCGCGGATGAAACGCTCCTGGCAGGTCGCTTCCCTGGATCCTGCCGACCCCATTGCCCCCCGCAAAGAGCGGGATCTGGAGCCTTGGGCCGACTTTGATGCCCTGTTTTTACCCACAGGTGCCGAGCAGGTCCGACTCATCGCCCCCCAAGCCGCCTTTTTCAACATTCGCCAACCCACCGTCGCCCTCCTGGGCACCTCTCTCTGGAACCGCCCGGAACTCCTCTCTGAAGGGACCGATTATCTCAAAGGGGGGGTCTTCTGCGATACCGATGCCCAGGCCCGGGAGCAGTTTCAAAATAATTATAAAAAAACCTGGCTGGAAAAACCGGCCAACCTTGCCATGCTCCCCTATGACGGCGTCGCCACATTAGCCCAACTCCTGCGCAATCAACGCCTGGGTGGCACCAACTGGCGAGATGGCATTACCCGCCCCTTGGGATTTCGGGGGGCAGCGGGACGGCTCAGTTTTTCCGAGGATGGCCTGGGACAGCGGGATTATCTGCTCTTCAAGGTGGATCGGGAGGAGATCTTGCCCCACATCCCCAAGCTGAAAAACAAACAGCCTGCCAACCAACCCACCACAGCCAAAACCGCTGCCAGGTAAAATTTTGGGGGCAAACAACAAAACCATTCTGCAACCACACCCCATCAGCCCCTCTACTGGCACTCCACCTATCTCCAGACGCTCCTGAGCAGGGGCTGATCAAGGTTCCATCAATAGGGCTGAAACCGCCTCAGCCTGAGGGCATTGCTCACCACCGTGACACTGGAAAGCCCCATGGCCGCCGCAGCAAAAATGGGTGAGAGCAAAATTCCAAACCAGGGAAACCAGACCCCTGCCGCCAGGGGTATGAGAATCACGTTGTAGGCGAAGGCCCAAAAAAGATTTTGCCGAATGTTGCGGATGGTCGCCCGGGAGAGCTGAATGGCGGTGGCGGCACCATTGGGATCCCCCGCCATGAGGGTGATGTCGCTCGCCTCCATGGCGATATCGGTGCCGGTGCCGATGGCAATCCCCACATCCGCCCGGGCCAACGCCGGGGCATCGTTGATACCATCCCCCACCATGGCGACCACTTTGCCAGCCTGCTGCAACGCCTCGATCCGCTCCGACTTTTGGCCGGGGAGCACCTGGGCAAACACTTGCCGGATACCGAGTTCACCGGCGATGGCTTGGGCGGTCTTTTCGTTGTCACCAGTCAGCATCACCACCTCCACCCCCATCCCCTGAAGGCGCTCAACAGCTTTTTTGGAGGCCTCTTTCACCTGGTCGGAAACCGTCACCACACCAGAAACCACCCCATCCACCGCCACCAGCATGGCGCTCTCTCCGGCCTCCTCAAAACGGGCCATCTCATCCAGGTGGGCGGCAATATCCACCCCGGCTTCCCCCATCATCAAACGGGTTCCCACCAGCACAGTTTTTCCTGCCACCCGGGCACGAACGCCTTGGCCAGGGATGGCTTCGAAGGCTTCCGGCTCAGGCAGTTCGGAATGCAACGCCCGTCCCCGGGCCACAATCGCCTCGGCAATGGGGTGTTCTGATTTGGTCTCCACACTGGCGGCCAGCAGCAACCCCTGCTCATCCCCGGTCCAATGGTTGAGTTTGGGCTCTCCCTGGGTCAGGGTGCCGGTTTTGTCAAACACCACGGTATCCACCTTGTGGGCGGTTTCCAGAGAAGCCCCGGAGCGGATCAAAATGCCATTTTCCGCCCCCTTCCCCGTCCCCACCAAAATGGAGGTAGGGGTCGCCAGCCCCAAGGCGCACGGGCAGGCGATGATGAGCACCGAGACAAAATTCAACAGCGCATAGGTCAAGGCTGGCTCCGGCCCAAAAAACCACCAGACCAGGAAAGTAACCGTGGCAATACCGATCACGGCAGGCACAAAGATCGCCGCGATCCGATCTGCCAGGCGGGCGATGGGAGGCTTGGCCCCCTGGGCCTTCTGCACCATATCCACAATCCGCGCAAGCACCGTATCCCGCCCGACCTTTTCAGCCACAAAAGTCACCGACCCGGTTTTATTGAGGGTGCCGCCAATCACCTCTTCCCCCGGCCCACGGCTGACAGGCAGGGATTCCCCAGTCAGCATCGATTCATCAATGGCCGTGACACCCTCCCGGATCACCCCATCCACCGGTATTTTTTCCCCCGGACGCACCACTATTTTATCCCCCACCAGCACCTCGGAGAGGGGAATTTCATGCGCCTGCTTGCCCCGAATCACCCGGGCGGTGGGGGGAGTCAGCCCCATGAGTTGACGGATGGCCTGGGAGGTTCGGCCCTTGGCACGGTTTTCCAAAAATCGACCGAGGAGAATCAAAACAATGATGGCGCCGGAGGTATCAAAATAGACTGCGGCTGCCACCCCCTCCACCGCGAAAAGTTCCGGCATCAGCAGCACGGTCAAAGAGTAGAGGTAAGCGCTGAAGGTGCCCACCGTCACCAACGTATGCATGTTGGCGGTACCGTGGCGGGCGGAGGCGATGGCGCTGGCATGAAAATGCCACCCCACCCAAAACTGCACCGGGGTGATCATGAGCCACTGCAGCCAGTGGTTGGACTCCCGGCTCATGTCGATCAAGCCATCGAGCCCCAGATGCCACCAGTGGACCAGAAAAAAATTGGCAATCACCAGGGTGGCCCCGGAAAAAAGACGCTTTTTGATGGCGTCATGCTCCTTCAACCGCTCCGCCTCGGCCAGATCCCCCAGGGCCGCATCAGGAGCCAGCTGAATGAGATCAAACCCGACCTTTTTCACCGCCCCCTGCAAAAGATCGAAGGTGACCACCTCCGGGATAAAGCGGACGCTGGCCTCCCGGGTGGCAAGATTGATCCGGGCTTCGCTCACCCCGGCCACACCCTGCAAGGCCTTCTCCGCCTTGGCCACACAGGAGGCACAAGAGAGCCCCTGAACGGCAAACACTTCCGAAACAGACGGCACCCGAAAGCCGATGCCCGTGACAGCCGTCACCATCTCCTCCAGGGAGATCGCACCCGTCACCGTCGCCTTGGAGGTGGTGAGATTGACCGAAGCCTTCTCCACCCCCGAAAGCCCCGCCAGAGTCCGCTCCACACGCCCGGAGCAGGAAGCGCAGGACATGCCGGAGACCGGTATGGTCAGAGTGGCCATAAACCCCCCATTCATCATCCATGAAAAGAAAAACGCGATGGATCCAGCACCCAGGCGCCCAGATCCTGATGATCGTCCAAACCCGGGATCCACTTCCAAAACAGCCTCACCCCCCGGGAATATATGGTCCCGGAGGGTGATCTGTTGTCAGCCTGAATCGATACCCTGGATTATTTTAGCCTTAAACCCCCCCCAGGGCCAATCGCCGTTTGGGTGATACGACTTCGCTCCCGCCAATCAAAATGGCTGGATGGGTCAGCTGTTACCTCTGGGACCGGGACAGTTGGTGAAAGAGCCAGCCGGGGTGAAAAAGGTATCCAGCTGCTTCTTTTGCGTCTCGGTCAGGGTGCCGAGCAGGGTTTTGAAGCTGGTAGCGGTGGCGGTGCGTTTGGTAAACATCTCTTCCATCGCCTTGGAGCGGGCCTCTACCCCTTCCAGAGTGGTCTCATAGGTGCCGTGCATCACCTTGGGCATCTCCCGACGCAACTGCGAAGTCACCACCGCGGCCTTGGCGTAGGCCTCCCAGCTTTTTTCCTGTTCAGGGGTGATCTGTAGTTTTTCCTTGAGCGTGGTCAGATTTTTTTCTGCGGTCGCAGCATCCGACCCCATCATGCCGGGGAGCAAGGATCCTTGACCACCCCCCATCATCCCCGGTCCACCCATCATCCCCGGTCCACCCATCCTGCCCGGCCCACCCATCATGCCGTGACGGCCCCCCATCATCCCCTGCTGGCCACCCCAACCTCCCATCCCCGGTCCACCCATCATCCCCGGATGCCCCCCCCACCCTTGGGTCGCACCGCTGTTTTGACCCCAACCGCCGCTGTTCATGCCGTGGCTGTGTCCATCCACCACATAAAAAGCCCCGACCACCAATGCCAACCCGGCGACACTCATCAACACCTTTTTACCGATTCCCTGTTTCATGACCATCCTCCATCTGAATAATTTTGAAAGTGTGCTGCTGCCCTGGAAATTAATTTGCCACTCTTAGTGATTTTTTTAAAGCATTTTATTGTAAGTTTTGTATACTGCATACAAGAATATATGCATAAATTGTGACTGCACATTAAAAACAATACAGAACTATTAATTGATAAATATAATTGTCGCAACCCCGTCACAGTTGGCCCATTGTGTCGCAATTCAGTCATCATTTGGGGTTTGCCAATGGCTGCCCAATGGCGTTTCATAGGTCTTACGAGGAGAGGGGCCGGTTGCCTGGCTTCAAAATGGTCGTTTTCAGGATGGAGGTAAGGTGATGGGGGAATCAGATCGGATATTGATCGTCGAGGATGATGAGGATACGCGCTCCCTGGTGCAGGACTATCTGGGGGAAAACGGCTGTGAGACCCAAGGGGCCGGCAATAGCGATCAGATGTGGGAAATCCTGCAATCCTGGGAGCCGGATGTGATTGTCATGGATATCATGCTGCCGGGGGAGGATGGCCTCTCCCTCTGCAAGCGACTCACCATCGAGCCCAAAACCCTGCACATTCCGGTGATCATGTTGACCGCCCGAGGCGATGAGATGGATCGGGTGATTGGGCTCGAAATGGGGGCGGATGATTATCTACCCAAACCCTTCAGCTCCCGGGAGTTGCTGGCCCGGATCAAAAGCGTGCTCAGAAGATCCCGGGCCGCTCCCAGGGAACGCCACCCTGAAGAGATCACCCGGATGATTTTTGCCGATTGGACCCTGCACATCAAAGCCCAACGGCTCACCTCTCCCGACGGGGTGATGGTGGATCTCACCAAAGGGGAATTTGTGCTGCTGCAAGCTTTTTTGCAACACCCCAACGAAATTCTCGACCGGGACCGAATCATGGAGATCTATCGCATGCGGGAGGCGACCATCTATGACCGATCCATCGATGTGCAGGTGGGGCGCATCCGCAAGCGGCTTAAAGAGGATCCCAAACAGCCAAAAATATTAAAAACCGTCTGGGGCAAAGGGTATATGCTTTCGGTACCGGTGGAGGAGGTGTGATGAAGTGGCTGTGGCCCAACACCTTGCGTAGCCAGATCATCCTGATTCTGTTTACCGGGGTAGCGCTGGTGCTGCTGGCAAGCGCCGCCATCCACCTCCACGACCGCTCCCAGGCCCTCTCCGCCTTTGGTGGCCAACAAACCGCCCAGCGCCTGGCCTCCATCATCCAACTGCTGGACCCCCTCTCCCCCCAGGAGCGGGAGCGGGTTGCCGCCATTGTCACCACCCCCTTGCAATATATTCGCTTCATGGCCACCCCCCCCACCCAAACTGGAGAGTCCAGTCATAACAGCCACGAAGCCCAGGTCAAAGCCCTTCTGCAACGCTATCTGGGCCAGCAACGCCCCTTGCAGGTCACGGTGATGGGGGTTCAGGAAACAGATGAAACAGAAGTGGAGACGGCAACAGAACCACAAACCGAAGCGCCCCCCTTCAGGCGGGGGCCACCTCCCCACATGGGTCGTGATTGGCGTGGATTTCCCGGCCCTCCCCCTTTTGTCATGGAAGCGCGCTGGATGCGTCATAACCACCAACGCCACCAGGTGATGATGAACCGTATCTTTCCCCAGGGAATCTCCTTCCTGGCCCAGGTGGAGCTGGCCGACGGCAGCTGGGTGGAGTTTCACAACCTGCTGCCCCGCAAAATGTTTACCTGGCCCAAGCATCTGCTCTACTCCATGGTGCTGCTGTTTGCGGTGGTCACCTCCCTCTCCCTTTTGGCGGTGCGCCTGACCACCCGCCCATTATCGCTGCTGGCGGATGCCGCGAGGGGGCTGGGGCAGGATCTCAATCGCCCCCCCCTCCCCCTGACCGGCCCCCGGGAGGTGCGCCATGCCGCCCAGGCCTTCAACACCATGCAGGCAAGGCTCGTGCGCTATGTTCAAGAGCGGACCCAACTTCTGGCCGCCATTTCCCACGATCTCAAAACCCCCATGACCCGCATGCGCCTGCGGGTTGAAAATCTCAAGAATGAACCCACCCGGGAAGAACTCCTGAAAAACCTCACCGAGATGGAAAACATGACCCGGGCGGCCTTGGACTATATTCGGGGCATGGAGGGAATGGAGCCCCTGCAACGGGTGGATGTGGCTTCGATGCTGGAACGGCTGGAGGAGGAGTTTCAGGAGATGGGGGCTCAAGTCACGCTCCAATGCGCTGAAATCCCCCCCTTTCCCCTCATGCCCGACAGCTTCAAGCGCTGTCTGGCCAACCTGATCTCCAACGGCATCAGCTATGGGGAGCAGGTGGCGATCACAGCACGGATGGTCCAGGATCGACTCCACATCACCTTGATCGACCAGGGGGAAGGGATTGTGGAGAGTGAGATGGAGCGGGTGTTCGAACCCTTTGTGCGTCTGGAAAAATCCCGCAATCGCCACACCGGCGGCACTGGCCTGGGCCTCTCCATCGCCCGCAACATTGCCCGGGCCCATGGGGGGGAACTCACCCTGAAAAATCATCCGGAAGGGGGGTTGGAGGTGCTCCTCGTGCTACCAAAAGGCAAGGAAGAGAAGGGCTAGAAAACGAATGCCGCGCCCTCCCCCCCTGCTGAGAAAATCACTCTTTTTCGGAGCGCACCTTGACGGTCAATTCGGCGGGCTCCCGAAAATGCAGATCCCGCTGGGGAAAGGGGATTTCT